>NZ_FORX01000022.1 GCF_900114115.1 Desulfomicrobium apsheronum
GGCCAGCAGGCGCACCAGGGTGACGAAGTTGTCCTCCTGCCCTGCGGGACAGGCCGAAACATTGAGGCCGGAAATCCAGCCGTGCAGCAGCTCGCTGCGCGTCACGCAGGCTTCCAGCACGCGGCCGGACAGCAGGTAGGCCAGGATCTCGCCCGTGCCCTGCTTGATGACCTGGCCGTCATCGAAAATCGGAAATTCCACGCCCTCGGGGTTGCGGTAGATGGAGGAACGGTTGGCGCGGTAGTATTTGTTGAAGATGTCCTTGTCTTCCTTGAAATCGAAGGACGTGTACTCCTGCCCGCGCTCGGCCAGGAATTCCTTGACGATCTTGCAGCGCAGGCAGTCCGGGGCGGTGTACAGTGTGATGCTCATGTCTTCTGTCTCCGGAAAAGGCAGGGGGAGCCAGCGGCTCCCCCTGCGGGGATTGTTACTCGTCGTCTTCGACGGAGGCCACGCACAGGGCGTTGCTGCCGCCGTAGGGCACGCAGCCGTCCACGGTCACTTCCCTGGCGCGTTCGCCGAAGGCGGCGGCTCCAGGTACGCGGAAGGTATTAACGTCAAGGGGTGCCACGGGCGTCTCAACGGGCTTCTCGACCTGCGGCACCCATTCGTAGGGCACGCGGTAGGCGCGGTACGTCATGTTCATGGGAATGAACTTGCCCTTGTAGGGGGAAATGAACTCCCACACGATCTTATGATCCGGGGTGACCTCGAAGACGCGGCCGTCGGAGCCCTCTGTGATCAGGGTGTTGCCGTTGGGCAAGCGCTGCATGCCGCTTATGAAGGGACTATAGAAGCGGTTGCTGTCCATGGGGAAGAGGAAGCCCGCTTCGCTGGGCGTATACTGCCAAACGATCTTCATGGCCACCGGATCGATCTCCAGAACGCGGGAATAATCGCGCAGGGCGGCCTTCACGCCCGTGGGGGCACCTGGGTTGGGCACGTCGTAGCCACCCCACCCGCCGTTGTCGAAGATGAGGATGTTGCCCGCGCCGGGCAGACCGGCCGGGATCATGTGGCAGTGGTGCTGGCCGATGATCCAGCCGATGGCCCTCAGTTCCGGGCTCGAGTCGTAGTCGGGGCCCAGCTTCCAGACGACCTTGCCGCTCTTCTTGTCGATGATGAAGGTGATGTTGGCCTCGCGGCCGTCAACGATGATGTTGTCCGGATGAAAGCGCTCATCGCCCGCGTCATACCACTTGTTGGGGCCAAGGACCGACATGGAGTTGATGTGCATCCAGTCGCCCATGCCCTCGGGCTTGGTCGGGCGGTAGTTGGGGTTGCGGGCCAGGGTGTTCTTGGGACCCTCGCGGAAGCCGAACTCCTCGAAATGCTCGTGGCAGCTCCACTCCCAGACAATCTCGCCTTCCCAGTTCACCTCGAGGATGAGGTCGTCCAGGAGCAGCTTGTCGGAAATGGCCGAATTGCGGGCGTTGCGGTGCGCCAGGACCAGGGTGTTGCCCGAATCGGTTTTGGGCTCCTGGCCCGGGGCGTAATAACCCACGGGATTGCCCTCGCGCTGGAAGTCGTGGTGGTAGCGCGCCATCCAGCGGCCCTCAAAACCGGGATCCTCGATAAACTCATTCTGGTCGAAGGACCACACGACCTTGCCGTCCCAGTCCAGCTGCACCACGTCGATACCGTCCTGCACGCTGTACTTGCCGTCGCGGCGGCCTCGGCTGGACATGAGGTAGCCGCCGGGGAAGATCTTGTTGGGCATGCCCAGCACGCCCTTCCATACATTGTGCTCGCGGCCGTTCATGTCCATGAGCACGGCGCCCACTTCCTGGGCCTGAAAAATGGTGAGCCCGTTCCAGCACTTTTCGGGATCGTAAACTGTCACGCCGGTGGGATAAATGGTTGGATGACCCATCTGATGCACTCCTTTTTTCTGGTGATAAAGGACTGGTCGGCGCTGTCCGGCCATGTCCACGTCGTTTGCCTTGTCTGTGGAACGTCTTTCCATGAAAACATGGGCAGCGCTGTTGCGTTCCTTACAAATCCGTAAAAAAACTTTTTTGTGCATTCCTTCGAAATATCTCAGCATCCTGCCGAAACACCCGTTTTTCGGACACCTAGAACAGCTTGATCAGCTTGAATTCCGCCCGCCAGTCCTCGGTCAGGGTCTGCTTCTCGTATTCACGGTATACCGCCCCGAGGACAACTCCGCCCAAGGTAACGCCGTACTCGGGGAACTTCAGATTGAATTTGGGACCGGCAAAAAAGGTCTTCACTTCGTTTTCCTGATTCACGCCGTCGGCTTCGTCGGCCCGTGTCCATTCGTAGTAGCCCTCCAGCCCCAGATCGAGCCGGTTGTTCAGGGCATAAGCGTAATGACCATTGACACGCAGTCGATCGCCCTTGGTCACTTCCTTCTTGCCTTCGGTGTAGATGAGGTAGCTCAGGTCCGTTTCCAAGCGGTGAGAACCGATCATCCATGTGGCGCCAGCACCGACCAGACCGCCCCATGCGCCGGTGCCGATATTGTTTTGACCGACCTCGCCCGTCGGCACGAACATACCAAGGTCCAAAGCCAGACTCAGGGGAGCGCCGTCCTTCTGCGACATGAACTGGTTGCGGAGAATGGCCGTCGTATCCCCCAGGCCTCCGGACCAGGCGTCGTTCTTCCCGTCGGTTTCGATGGTGTTCATCAGGAACGGAGTGGCCGTGCGGATATCCCAACCCTTGGCGATTCCGTAGCGCGTCTTGAACACGATGTTATGGCTCGACACTTCCTTGTCCGCACCGTCTTCCTCGGAAGTATGCAGATACCACTCATCCTTGTGGGCATAACGGTAGTTCGCCACGGCGCAGAACTTGCCCACGGGAAAACCCATGCCGCCCGGACCGTGATTGACGCCGACGGCGCCGGCTGGCGTGGGGACCGAGGCGTTTTGCGCGGAGTGACCCGAAACGGCAGGCAGGACAAGGCAGCAGCCCAGCAGCAGGCTCGACAGAATTTTCAGACTCATGTGATTCTCCCTTCGATGTCCAGGTTGAGATAATCGCACCCGCATAATATGATGCGAGCGCAAACAGTTTGTGAAACCTGGGACAACCTATGGGGAATCCACTCAGAAACTCTGTTGCATTTGTTACATTCCTGGAAAAAAAAGACGCAAAATACGACCATGAGCAGCAGAACGTCCATACGACATTCACTGCGCAACGGCTTTCAGCACACGACGAAATGCGTGAAAAACGTTGAAACGGATCGATATTTCAGCATGCTCTAACAAATGATTGAAGAGGGGGGGAAGGAAAACTGAGCAAGGGGGGGGGCGGCCTACCTTCGCCCTACTCGTTTTGATAGACCACTTCTTCGAAGCGGCGTCGGTCGAGGACGTAGACCTCGTCGCGCGAGTAGGGACCCAGAATGCCGGCCTTTTCCAACTCACGCAGGGATTTGTTCAGGGTCACGCGGTGAACGCCGAGAAGATTGGCCAGTTCTTGTTGATTGAGACCGGGACGGACGACGAGGGGGCCGCTCTCGCTGGCCTCCTCCCGCTGACGCAGGTGCAGGTACTTGCAGATGCGCGACGGCAGATCGTCCAGACTGAGACTCACGGTCTGATTGATCAGCACGCGCACCTTCAAGGCCAACGAACGGAACAGCGCGAGCGTCAAGTCTGGGTGCCGGGGCAGGATTTCCTCAAGGACACATCTGCTCGCAAACGCATAGACCGTGGAATCCATACCTGCGACAATGGCACTCTTGGACGGGAGTTCGTCGAAAAAGGGCGTCTCGCCGAAAAGAGAGTCCGGGCCGATGCTCCAGATGATCTTTTCGCGGCCATCCAGGGTCGATCTGGTCAGCCATATCTCTCCCACATCAAGAAAGAAGATGAAGTTTTCATCGGTCAACCGCGAAAAAATCTGCGCCCCTTTCAGAAATTTCATCCTGCGGCCCTGTGAAATAACCTTGCGCCAGCATCCAGCCTCGGACGGAATTCGGGAAAACTCCAGTTCTTTCATTTCCGTACCCGATTTAATGGCAGTCATATGATTCACCTCCACGTCCTGAACGCCGGGCCGTTCGCGCCTTGCCACAAAAGAATTCCACGTCTAGCCCCGCTTTCGGCAACATCCGCAACGGCGAAAGCTCCGGAGCACCTTGTTCGTGAAAAAAGTGACGATAATCTTTCCGCGTCGTAAAAAAAGTGGCAATTGTTACAGCATGGCTGCCTCGCCCACCGTATTCTCCAACAATCAAATTTCATCCCAAGGAGATATCCGATGGTCGCAACCCCACAAATGCCGGAAAAAGAGACGCTTTTCAAATGGGCCTTGAGTCTTGTCATTCCCCTGGCCGTCTATTTTCTGCTGCCCCAGGACGGCGAAACCCTGACACGTCCCATGGCCCTCTTTCTTGCCGTCACGACCTGGGCCGTCGTGGTCTGGGCGACGGACATCATCAATGAAGTGGCCGTCGGCATCCTGCTGCCCGTACTATACATCGTCATCTGCGGTGTTCCCCAGAAGGTGGCCTACGGTCCATGGACCTCCCAGGTGCCCATCATCGTCATCGGCGGCTTCACCCTGGGCAAGATCCTGCAAGACACCGGCCTCGGAAAACGCATCGGTCTAACCTGCGTACGGGCCATGGGCGGCAGCTTTGTCGGCGCTCTTTGGGGCCTGACCCTGGCGGTCTTCATCGTAGCGCCCCTGGTTCCGGCCATCACAGGCAAGGCGGCCATCTTCTGCGCCATTGCCATCAGCCTGTGCGAAGCTCTTGACTTCCGGCCCAAGAGCCGTGAAGCCACAGCCGTCATCCTGGGCACCTGCCTGGCAGTGGCCTCGTCGAAGCTCTGCTACCTGACGGGAGGGGCGGACCTCGTGCTGGGCATGGGGCTGGCGGACAAGGTCATGGATACCAAAACCGCCTGGATGCAGTACGCGTATCACAATTTCATCCCGGGCACCATCTACACGGCCATGTCCGTCGGACTGGTCATGGTCATGCTGCCCTCCAAGGTCGACCGTAAGACCCTGGGTCCCATTCTGGAAACAAAGCTCAAAGAGCTCGGGCCGGTCACGAAGGCACAGAAGACCGCCGCCTTCTTCATGCTTCTGACCCTGATCCTACTGGCCACGGACACCCTGCACGGCATCAACGCCGGACTCATTCTGATCATGGTCGCCTTTGCCTCCTTCCTGCCCGGTGTCGGACTGATGAACGGCGACCGTTTCAGCAAGATCAACTTCGCCCCACTCTTTTTCATCATGGGCTGCATGGCCATTGGCAGCGCCGGCGGAAACCTCAAGGTTACCCAGTGGATCGCCAGCATCACCTTGCCCTTTTTCCACGAGATGAGCCCTACCTCGGCCGGCACATCGGCATACATACTTGGCGCTCTCTCCAACTTCCTTCTGACGCCCCTGGCCGCGACGACCACCTTGACCTCCCCCCTGGTCGAACTGGGTGTACAGATGGATATGAATCCCAGGGTCCTGTATTACTCATTCCAGTACGGCCTGGACAACTACCTATTCCCGTATGAATATGCCGTACTCCTCTACTTCTTCAGCTCCGGATTCATGCTCTTCAAAGACATGGTCAAAGTCCTGGCCGTACGCATGGTCTTGACGACCTTTTTCATCGCCTTTATCGCTATCCCGTACTGGAAATTCGTTCTTTAGCCTCCGACAGTTCCTCCGCTGCCCGAGCCATGACATCGAATGACTCGGGCAGCTTCCATACCTCAATCCTTCACGGCGCTTCCCACCATTATCCAAGGAGCCCCATGCGCTTCATCCACAACACCCACACGGACCCGGCCTTCAACCTCGCCGCCGAGGAGTGGCTGCTGCGCCACACGGACACGGACATCTTCATGCTCTGGCGCAACGCACCCGCCGTCATCGTCGGGCGCAACCAGAACACCGCCTCGGAGATCGACGAGGACTTCGTGCGGGAGCGTGGCATCACGGTCATACGCCGTCTGACGGGGGGCGGGGCCGTGTTCCACGACCTGGGCAACGTCAACTTCACCTTCATCCAGCTCGGCAGGCAAACCAAACATCTGGACTTCCATCGCTTCACCGCCCCGATCATGGAAGCCCTGCAGGCCATGGGCGTGAACTGCCAGTTCGAAGGCCGCAACGACCTGGTCATCGACGGCCAAAAATTTTCAGGCAACGCGCAGCTCCTGGAAAAGGACCGGGTCCTGCATCACGGCACCCTGCTCTTCTCCTCCCAGATGGCCGACCTGTCCGGAGCCTTGAGGGTCAACCCGGTCAAGTACGTGGACAAGGCGGTCAAGAGCGTCGCCAAGCGGGTCACCAACATTTCAAGCCACCTGCCCGAGCCCATCGATGTCGAGACCTTTGTCCGCCGCGTCATGGCCCATGTCTCCGGCAGCGAGTCAGAAACCCTGCCCGGCCTTAGCGCGAGCGAGGAAGCGGCCATAAACGGACTTGTGGAATCGAAGTACGGCACGTGGGACTGGAATTTCGGTTCCTCGCCAAGCTATGGCTTCACGCGGAGCACGCGCACCGAGGGCGGCGTCGTGGAAATTCACCTCGATGTCCGGCACGGCCGCATCGAACAGACCAGGATTTTCGGGGATTTCTTCGGAGCGCGGGCCGTGGCTGAGCTTGAGGCCCTGCTCGTGGGCTGCCGTCACGAACGAAGCGAACTGTTCGAGCGTCTGGCCAATGTTCAGATCGACGAATTCATCCGTAATGTGGATAACGCGACTTTCGTGGAATGTCTTTTCTGATATGCCCTTTCCTGCACGTCCGACACAATGTGATTGGGCTGCTTACACGTATCAAGTAAAATTGAGAACCGTTTGCAATAAATTAAGACGGGACCATTTGCTGCCGGCAATGCTTGACGGAACACTCCCGAACCTTCATGTTGCATGAAGTCAAATCAACGCGAAGAGGAACAAATGGACCAAAACAAGCGCCGCTGGGACCGCGAACCGATAACCGTGCCGTGCAAGATCAGCTACGAAGGCGACACGCGCAACTCGGCTCCGGGCAGCATCATCAACCTGAGCCCCGGCGGGGTCATGCTCTCGACGGAGCAGGGATTCATCGCCAATGAACGCGTCGCCATCACCCTTGAGGATGAATACGACGCCCTGCTCTTCGAGTTCGCCGAAATCCTGGTCGGCACGGTGCGCTGGAGCCAGTCCACGACGTCCCTGGGACAAAACGTCTACCACGTGGGCGTCGCCCTGGAGCGCGAACTGCCGCGCAGAATGGAGTTGACTGAACAATAATCGCGTCCATTCTCCTTGTGTTGTCTTCGCGTATCCTCTATATACCCAAAAATTTTGGCTTTCTCAAAAAACCCTGCCGCAGCGAGAGGACCGTCCCATGGCTCATGAGATGCAGAAAAACAGGAAATGGAAGCGCTTCGGCTGTCTGCTTCCGTGCAGGATCATCCCGCAAAACGAGACCGACATGGTCGTCTCGGCACGGATCATAAACATCGGCCGAGGCGGTCTGCTCATCGAAGCCGATTATGGTTTCAACATGGGAGACAGGGTCATCGTGGCGGCAGCCAATGCGGGGTTCGAACGCTTCGAGGCCATCGAGGAAGTGCACGGAACCGTGCGCTGGGGACAAATCGACGACAGTTCACTGATGGGACTCTATTACATCGGGGTCGAATTCGACGAACTGCTCCCCCTCAAACAGGCGGTGGCCGACCAGGACTGAATTGCCTCTTCACGACGCTTGGGGCACACAGTTGGCCTTATTTCAGACGCCGGGCGCACGCACAAAAAAAAAGGGATTCCACTGAATCCCTTTTTTTACGAGTACCGACAAGGCCCGGAAACTGTCAGGCTTCCGGCTTCTTGGCCGCGCCTGAAGCCTTTTTGGCGAGCTTCTCGGCCTTGGCCGCTCGCCGGAATCCGTAATCAAGCAGCCGGGCCGTCTCCCGCTGACGCACGGCGGAATTCTGGGCCCCGAGCACCACGGCCACAAGCCGAGTCTTGCCGCGCTTGGCCGTGGCCGTGATATTGTAGCCCGCGTCACAGACAAAACCGGTCTTGAGCCCATCCACGCCCTTGTAGGTGCGCAGCAAGGTGTTGGCGTTGCGATGCGTCGCACCATGATAGGTGTGACTCGTCATGGAGTGCACCTTCAGCGATTCGGGAAACGTGCGCAGATAGGCCACGGACAGCTTGGCGATATCCCGAGCGGTGGAGAGCTGGCCCGATGCGGGCAGGCCGTTGGGATTCTTGAAGCGGCTGTTGATCATGCCGATCTTCTTGGCCTTGGCGTTCATCTGCGCCACGAACTTGGAAGGATCGCCCTTGCCGAAATATTCGGCCACGGCCACGCAGGCATTGTTGGCCGAAACCACGCTGATCCCCTTGATAAGCTCGCTCAGCGGGACTTTTTCATTGCGCTTGAGACGCATGCGCGACCCGCCGGTTTTGACGGCCGCGGCGCTGACGGGAATGGGTGTCGTGGGCGCAAGCTTGCCTTGGGCCAGGGCTTCGCGAATGATGTACAACGTCAGGAGCTTGGTGATCGATGCCGGCTGAATGGCCTTGTCCGGATTGTGCTCGTAATAGACTTCACCGGTGGACATGTTGATCAGCAAAGCGGCCTGCGCGTTCAGGTACAGATCCTTGGAGGTGCCCGGCTTCACGGCCTGCTTGGCCGGTGCGGACTTGTCGTCGGAGGATTTCTTGGCTTTGGCTTCTGCGGCCTGGGGCTTGGCGGCCTGCTTCGGAGCGGGCGTTGCGGCCTGCCCCGCCGCTTGAGACTTGGGAGCGGCAGGCGTGGTCTTTGATGAGGAGGTCTTTTTGACCGATGGTTGCGGAGCGGACGAAACGGCTTTCACGGGCTCGGCCCGATCCAATGCCTGCGTATCGGGACCGACGGCGCCGGGCCTCGGCACCACGGCGGCCCGGAAGACGTGAGTTCCGGAAGACGCAAAAGCGGAAAAGCCGATTCCGGCCAATCCGCTGATCAGGGCATATACGGCCAATAAGATCAGAAATCGCGCAGCGCATTTTTTCGTCATGGGCCTTGCCTTTACGGTTCAAGTACGTAGCGGTCAAGCGCCGAACGGGCGAAGCAAGCAAAACAAACACAACATATTCAATCGGTTATCAAAACATAACACATCCTGCGCAATGAACAGCCAATACATGTCAATCGCGAAGATGTAAGTGCCTTACATGCAACACCCCAATTTTTCAACAAGAAACGAAAAAAATAATCAACAGAGGACGTAGGGACTCATCGCTCCAATCAATTCTGTGCGACATAGTTCCATACTTCATACCGCACAACGCCGCTTTCAAGACGTACCTTGAAGAATTGAAAACAGGCCCTCTGCTTGTATGGGGCATCTCCTGTCATTCTATTTCATCGGCAGAATTTCAAAAAAATGACCATCAGCGGTTTTGTTTGAGCGCAAAATGGCGACAGGAGTCCCTGCCGCCATTTTGCGCTCACGCATCGTGAAACCTCGTTCATCCGCAGCCACTCCCCATGCCTGCGCATCCTGCCTTGTGGGTGCGCGTCTTGTAACGCATGATGTCCCCTCCTTGATAATGTTCCGTCACGATGTCGGAGATCAATCCCGTGCATTCCAGCACTGCAATCCCATGCTCGCCCAGAACCTGACGGGGTTGCTTCCCAGCCGCTTCGACCAGGACCAGGGAACAGTCATTAAGAATTTCGGAAAGCCTGTGCCAGCGATCCGGTCCGCAGCCCACTTCCGGTGCCAGCCTCTCCTCGATCATGCGCGCGCCCTTGCCATGAGGTGCCCAGATCTGAAAACCGGACGCCTCGCCCAGATGCATGTTGACCAGCATCCCTTCCCGCGTGGCCACGGCCACATACGGCCTGACTTCCTTCGAGGAACCACAGGCCAGCTTGTGCAGGGTCGGGATCAGCTCGCTGGAGCGGTCCGAGCACAGCAGCCCGACAGCATCGGCCCGGCAGCGCTTGCAATGGGTCATCTGCGGCACAAGCTCCCCGCCTTTGGCCCTCAGTTCATGAATGAGCTCCTTGGTCGGCTCTTCCACTCCGGCAAAAGGCGTATCCGCCGTCGGATGCAACGGAATGAGATTCTGGATGTCCGCGCCAAGTTCCGCCGCCACCCTGGCCACCTCGATCAGGTGATGATCGTTCACGCCGGGGATGATGATGCTGTTCACCTTCACGGTGATGCCCTTGGCCTTGAGCAAGCGGATGGATTCGAGCTGGCGTTCGAGCAGAATCCTCGCTCCCTCGACGCCCCGGTAAACCACCTTTCCGACCCGCACCCAGGAATAGATCTTCGCGCCGATTTCGGGGTCCACGGCGTTCATGGTCACGGTCACATGGGTCACGCCCAGCTCGGCCAGACGGTCCACATGCTCAGGCAGGGCCAGTCCGTTGGAGGACAGGCAATAGAGCATGTCCGGATATTTCCTGTTGATCCGCTCGATGGTCTCGATGGTGCGTTTGGCCTCGGCCATGGGATCGCCGGGTCCGGCGATGCCGACCACGGTGATGCGCGGCTCTTTTCTTAGGACTTCATCCAGGTATTCCACCGCCTTGTCCGGGGGCAGGATCGCACTGGTGACGCCAGGCCGGGACTCGTTCACGCAATCGTACTTGCGGTTGCAGTAGTTGCACTGGATATTGCAGCCGGGGGCCACGGGCAGATGCACACGGCCGCAGGAACCTGAAGTCTCTTTATTGAAACAGGGATGCTTTGATCTGTCTTTTGCTTCGGACATGGGGTTCTCCCTTGTATGTTGATGCGTCTGAGACGCGGATGAAAGTCGAAGATGGATTCCCGCCTTCGCGGGAATGACACAAACGCTTTGCGGCTGGCGGTGCCTGATACCTTGACGAATTCCCGATAGATGCGCGCAAGCAGCGCTTCGCCCCGATGTCATTCCCGCGAAGGCGGGGATCCATGCCGTTCAATCCTGGCAGTTCAAAAACCCCGCCTACAAATACCCATACCCGACCGGACACTCGTCCTGGCTCTTCTCCAGAACGGCGTTGACCAGCATGTCGTAGAGCGACAACGCTCCTTCGTAACCAACATGCAGGATGCGCTGGCCTCCGAAGCGGTCGTGGATGGGAAAACCGACCCGGATGAGCGGGATGCGTGACGCCCGGGCCAGCTTGTAGCCTTTGCTGTGGCCGACAAGCAGATCGGGAGCCAGTTCGGCGGCCTCTTCCTCGATGTCCTTGAAATCGGCGCCGCTCCTGATCACGGGCATGTCCACGCAGACATCGCCAAGGACCTCCAGCACTGCATCCCCGAAGCGCTCGCTCTTGGTGCCGGTGGCGGCCAGGACCGGCTGGATGCCGATCTCGCCCAGAAAGGAACACATCGCGATCACGAAATCCTCTTCGCCGTAAACCACGGCCCGCTTGCCGAAAATGTACTTGTGCCCGTCGACCATGGCGTCGAGCAGCCTGCCCCGGTCAAAGGCGTCCTTTTCGGACATGTCGCAGCCCGCGAATTCACTCAAGGTGTCCATGAAGGCGTCCGTGGCCCGAAGGCCGATGGGGATCATGGTCTTGCGGGCCGGGACTCCGAACTTGCGCTCAAGCACTCCGGAGGCCGATTCCGCCACCCCCCCGGACATGCCGAACTCGATGGTCCCGGCCGCGCCGCCCATGGCCCGGATATCAGCCACAGGCGTGCCGCCGTCGGGCAGGGAGTGGTAGTCGTCCCAGATCACGCCATCCATGGTCCGGGAGAGGTCGGGAAGCATGGTGAAGCGCACGCCGGAGCGTTCGCCCAAACCGCGCAGGAAGCGGTAATCCGCCGGGGACAGGAAGCCGGGCAGCAGATTCACGCCGCCGTGGGAGGCCCCCTTCTCCTTGACTACCTGATCGGCCAGGGAACGCACGGCCGCGTGCCAGCCTTCCATGTGCGTGCCCGAGTAGCTGGGGGTGGCCACATGGACCAGCTCCGGGAGCGGCAGATCGGCAAATTCCTCTCGAAATTCGAACAGATAGCGGCCGACATCGTCGCCGATGGTCTCGGTCAGGCAGGTCGTGGCCACGCCGACCAGATCCACGTCGTACTTGCGCATGACATTGAGGATGCCCTTCTTCAGGTTCGGCCCGCCGCCGTAGACCGCGCTCTTCTCCCCCAGAGCCGAGGAGGCGATGTCCACGGGTTCGCGGTAATGACTGATGATATAACGCCGCATGTAGGTGGCGCAGCCCTGGGAGCCGTGCAGAAAGGGGACGGCGTTCTCGATGCCCTTGAAGACCAGGGCCGCGCCCATGGGCGTGCACATCTTGCAGGCATTGGTGGTGGAAACGTAGGTGTTAGCCATTGACGGCCTCCTTGGGGGTGCAGGTCACGCGGGCGGCTGTGGCCGGACGCGCGTTGCGCCGGGGCATGAATCTCCAGATCGGGCTCATGACCGAGGCGTGAATTTCCCTGGCGAAATTGTACATGCCGATGAAGCCTTCCAGCGCAATCTTGCGCTCGTGGTTGTGGTCGCAGAAACCGACGCCCAGCTTGTAGGCGATGGGCCGCTCCTTGACTCCGCCGACGAACACGTCCACATCCTTTTCCTTGATGAACTGGGCCAGTTCGAGGGGATTGGCGTCATCGACGATAATGGTCCCGGGATCGGAGATGGCGGCCAGCTCCTTGTAATCCTCCTCGGTCCCGGTCTGGGAGCCGACCACGACCACCGACATGCCGAGGTGCCTGAAGGCCTTGACCAACGAGAAGGCCTTGAAGGACCCGCCCACATACATGGCCACCTTCTTGCCTTCGAGGTCGCGGCGCAGCTCGGCCAGCTTCGGCATCAGCACGGAAAGCTCAGCGCGCACCAGCTCCACGGTCTTGGCCTTTATGTCCGGATCCCTGTCGGCAAAAAAATCGGCCACCTTGTAGAGCGAATCGGCCATGTCCTCCACGCCAAGGTAGGATACCCGCTGGTAGGGAATGCCGTATTTCTCCTCCATCATCTTCGCCAGTTCCATGGTTGCCCCGGAACACTGCACCAGATTCAGCGCCGCGCCGTGACAGCGCCGAATGTCGTCCACCCGTCCGTCGCCGGTGATGTTGGCCACGGTCTCGACCCCCATCTTCCTGAAATATTCGCGCACGATCCATGTCTCACCCGCCAGGTTGAAGTCGCCGAGGATATTCACGCTCTTGGGCGAGATACCCGTGGTGTCGCCCGTGCCCACCAGGCGGAACATGGCCTTGCAGGCGGCGGCGTAGCCTTCGCGCTTGTTGCCCTTGAAGCCTTCGCTCATGACCGGCAGGACCGTTACGCCCGTGTCCGCAGAGACGCGGCGGCACACGGCCTCCAGGTCGTCACCGATGAGGCCGACGATGCAGGTCGAATAGACGAAGGCGGCCTTGGGATTGTGCAGGCTGATGAGTTCGCGCAGGGAAGCTTCGAGCTTCTTCTCGCCGCCGAAGATCACATCCATTTCCTGCAGGTCCGTGGAAAAGCTCAGGCGATGCAGCTGCGGACCCGAGGAGATGGCCCCCCGGATGTCCCAGGTGTAGGTGGCGCAGCCGATGGGTCCGTGCACCAGATGCAGGGCGTCAGCTATGGGATAGAGCACCACCCGTGAACCGCAAAACACGCAGGCCCGCTGGCTGACCGCGCCGGCCAGACTGGGGCGGTTGCACGCCATGGCAAAGGGTTCTTCGCCGATCCGGTGCATCTGGCTTTTCCGTTCTTCGAGTATGGTCTTGTTCATGGTGTGCTCCTTGGGGCGGTATCGCTGTGTTTGCGCCCGAAAATTCATCTCTGTATGGCCGTTTGGCCCATCGATCCAAAAATGTGGCTTCATGGCTCCCGAATCCGCCGCAGGGCCGAGGGAGGAGACCCTGCGGCGGATTCGGGGCAAAAATTCAATCCGTCAAAACCTAGGCCAAATGGTATTCGGCGCAGGGCTCGCCTGCTTCGATCCCGTCCAGGATGGCGTCGATGGCCTCTTCGCTGTCCACGCCGCCGAACCACCAGTTGTCGGGCTGGACGACCATGATCGGCCCCTTTTCACACAGCTTCATGCAGCCCGTAGCCGTGATCAGGATGTCGAGGCCCCGGGCCAGGATCTCTTCTTCCATGTACTGTAAAAATCCGTCGGTCTGCTTGAAGCACACGCCCTTGGGGTCGCCCCCGGCGCGAAAGCTCTGGCAAACGAGAATCTGTTTTTCGGGAATGGCCATATCTGACTCCAAATTTTTAAGAGTGATTTTCCGGCGTTAATTCTGCCGGACCATAAAGCTGACGCACCAGGCTGAGCACGAAGCCTTCGGCCTCGATGACCGTGAGGCCCTTGGCGGCCAGGACTTCAAGGGGCTTTGGCCCCACGCTCGCCACCAGCAGGTAGGCGCAGTCACTCAAGACCTCGGCCACACCTTCCCAGCGGATGCTCCCGCCGCCGGGAGACGGTGCGGGGCGGGTCCCGATGAGCCCGACCATGCCCTGGTCACGGCCGTAGATCCTGAACTCCCGAACATGGCCGAGATGCATGTCCACGGTCTTGCCGGTGCTGCTGGCCACAGCCACCAGCGGACGATTTCCCTGGGGAGGCGCGAAAGTCATGATCCTGCTCCTTCAAGAGGCGGCGGGTCGCCCCGCCGCCGGACATCTAGTAGACGAGTTCGAACTTCTCTTCCGTTTCGTCACGATCAGTGCGGGTCAGAATGAGATCGAGGATTTTGGTCAGCATGTGCAGCCCGCCCTTGTAGCCGACGGTCGGAAAGTACTGGTGACCGACGCGATCAAGGATGGGAAACCCGAAGCGCAGGAACGGGATGTCCTCGTCGCGGGCGATGTACTTGCAGTAGGTGTTGCCGATGATCAGATCCACGGGCTCGTTCTTGATCCACTGATGCAGGAGGAACATGTCCCCGCCCGCCTTGACGTTGGCCTTGTAACCGGCCTCGGCCGTGATCTCGCCGATGCGCTTCTCGAACTTGTTGCCGGGGGTTCCGGTCACGATGTGCACGGGCTTCATGTCAATGGAGGCCAGGAATTCGGTCAGGGCGATGACCTGATCCGGATCGCCGACCAGGGCCACCTTCTTGCCATGGAAGTACTGGTGCATGTCGGAGATCAGATCGACCAGCTGTCCACGCTCGAAGGCGATGGTGTCGGGCACGCTCACGCCCGCGACCTTGCGCAGGGTGTCTATGAAGCGGTCCGTGGCCTTGAGGCCGAAAGGCATGTCGAGCACGGTGCAGGGCACCTTGCACTGGGTGTCCAGCCAGCGGGCCGCATCGGCCGAGCACCACTCGCCAAGGGCCAGGGTGCCGATGGCGTCGCCGGAGGCCACGAGATCCGCGACCGGGGTGCCGCCATCGGGGAACATCTTGTATTCGCCGGTCAGCGCGCCGTTCAGAACGCCGGAAGTGTCCGGGAAGAGGATGATGTCAAGGCCCATGAGGGTGGCCATGCGCCTCACTTCCTCCATGTCCGAGGGTTCGACCCAGCCGGGAATGATGTTCACGCGGCCGTTCTTCTTGCCGGTGTTCACGGCGAAGCCCTTGGCCATGCCCTTGACCATGTTGGAGAAGCCGGTGACATGCGAGCCCACGTAGCTTGGCGTATTGGCGTAGATCACGTGTTTGCCCTCGGGCACCTTGCCGCTCTTCTTGGCCTTGTCGGTCATCTGCGGCAGATCGTCGCCGATGGTCTCGGACAGGCAGGTGGTGTGCACGGCGATGACGTCGGGCTCGTAGACGGTGAAGATGTTCTCGATGGCCGCGACCAGGTTCGCGCCGCCGCCGAAGACCGAGGCGCCTTCGGTGAAGGAGCTGGTGGCGGCCGAAACAGGCTCCTTGTAGTGCCGGGTCAGGGCGCTGCGGTGATAGGCGCAGCAGCCCTGGGAGCCGTGAGAGTGCGGCAGGCAGCCGTGAATGCCGAGCGCCGCGTACATGGCGCCGATGGGCTGGCAGGTCTTGGCCGGGTTGATGGCCAGGGCGCTGCGTTCCTTTATTTCCTTGGGAGTATGTCTAAGTAGCATGATTATTTCCTCTTATTCCCAGACGTACGTGGCGGACAGTTCCGGGTTTTCCTGCCAGGGGGCCTTCATGTAACTCCAGACCTTGCTGTTCACGAGGCGGTCGATCTCGTGATAGAAATTGACCGCACCCTGAAAACCGGCATAGGGGCCGCCGGAATCGTAGCTGTGCAGCTGCTTCATGGGGATGCCCAGCTTCTGGATGGAGAACTTTTCCTTGATGCCCGCGCAGAAAACATCGGGTTTGATGATTTCGACCAGCTTTTCGGCCTCGTACTGATTGAGGTCGTCGATAACGAGGGTCTGATGATCCATGTCCGGAATCAGGCCGTCGTATTCCTTGAACTTCAGTCCGGCGGCTTCGAGCTTGGCCATCTCTTCGGAGGTCTTGCGCGGGGCGTAACGCTGCTCGTCCGCCTTGACCTCGATTTCCTCGATGTTGCGGCTGTCGGCGTCGACCTTCAGACCAGGGATGACCTGGCGGCCTTCGTAGTCGTCGCGGTGAGCGAATTCGTATCCTGCGGCCAGGGTCTTCATGCCCATCTCGGCAAAGAGATCCTGATAGTGATGGGCGCGGGATCCGCCGACAAAGAGCATGGCGGTCTTGCCCTTCGTGCGGGGCAGCACGTCGTCTATGACGGCTTCAACGGCGGGCATTTCTTCCGCGATGACTTCTTCCACACGGGCGGTCAGGCCTGGGTCACCGAAGTACTCCGCGATCTTGCGCAGGGACTTGGCCGTGGACTTGGCGCCGATGAAGTTGACCTTGATCCACGGGATGCCGAACTTGGTTTCGAGCATGTCGGCCACGTAGTTGATGGAGCGATGGCACATGACCGCGGACAGATCGGCCTTGTGCGCCGAGGCGAACTGGTCATAGGTCGAGTTACCGGAAAAAGTGGAGATGTTGGTGATGCCACATTTCTTGAGGATGCGGTCGATCTCGAACCCATCACCGCCGATGTTGTATTCGCCCAAGAGGTTGATCTTGAACTCGCCGGGCTTCTCGGCATCGTTCTCGCCCACCACTTCGCTGAAGATCTTGTTGTTGGCGATGTGGTGACCGGCGGACTGGCTGACGCCCTTGTATCCTTCACAGCTGAAGGCGAAGACGTTGCAGTCGCCGAACTTGGCCTTCATCTTGCGGGCCACGGCGTGGATGTCGTCGCCGATGAGACCCACGGGACAGGTCGCGAAGATGGCGATGGCCTTGGGGTGGAAGAGGTCGTAGGCTTCCTGGATGGCGGCCTGGAGCTTCTTTTCGCCGCCGAAGATGATGTCCTGGTCCTGCATGTCCGTGGAAAAACAGTACGGCATGAAGTTTTCCGCGCCCTCGGCCGAAGCGTCGGTCTGGTTGCGGCGAGTCATCCAGGAGTAGAAACCGCAGCCGATGGGGCCGTGGGTGATATTGACGATGTCGCGGGTGGGCCCCAGAATGACGCCCTTGCAGCCGGCGTAGGTGCAGCCGCGCATGGTGATTATGCCTGGAATGGTGCGCACGTTGGCGGAAATTTCAGGGGTCTCGTTGCCCAGGGCCTCGTTGACGAGGATCTGGGATGCGCGCTTTCTGGCCACCTTGGGCGGATACTTGGCGAGCATGTCCGCTTTTATGTCCGTGGGCGTCCAGTTGACGAGCTTCTTGGCAGATGATGGCATGATGTTCTCCTTCGTGTGTCCTGGTTTCAATGGATGAAACCGGCTCTATTCAATGGACTTGACGCCCTTTTCTCCGGTTCTGACCCGTACCGCGTCGATCATGGGCAAGACGAAAATCTTGCCGTCGCCGGGCTGGCCGGTCCTGTTGACGTCGGTGATGACCTTGACCACGTCCGAGACCAGATCATCGGTGACCACGACGGTCAGCATGCGTTTGGGATAGAGCTTGCCCTTCTCCCCCAGCACCGCCACCGCTTCCTCGATGCCCTTCCTGGCCCCTTCGAGAGGCTTCACGTCCACCAGACCCTTGCCACGACCAAATGCTTCGTGGGCGAAGAAAGCGACCACGCCCGCGTCCTGCAAAGCCTTCTTGGTCTTGTTCATCATGTTCATGCGGATGACCGCGATCACTTCTTTCATGGCTATGCCCCTGCGCTCGCGCATCCTGCGGGGGCGCTGTCACAGATGCCGGAACTGATGGTGAAGACATCGCCCACTTCGCTCACGAAAATCTTGCCGTCGCCGAAAGCGCCCTTGGCGCCGCTGCGGGCGGCCTTCATGATCACGCTGATGACAAAGTCCTTGTCCTCGGCCTTGACCACGCTCATGAGCATGGTCTTGGGGATCTCGTCATAGGTCACTTCACCGATCTTGATGCCGCGCTGCTTGCCGCGACCGGCCACGGAATATTTGGTCACCGCCGGGAAACCCGCATCCATGAGAGCTGCGAGAACGTCGTCGGACTTTTCGGGGCGTACGATTGCTCTGACCATGATCATATGTTTTCTCTCCTTCGTTTATTCTATAACTCTTGTTATCATTTAACTTTCACGCCAAGGCCGTTCAAAAATTCGTTGTGGCAAGGCGCGAGTCGAATTTGAGGGGTGAAGTGTAGTCGACTACATGGCCCTTCAAGTTCGGGGAGCAACGCAGTCCAGAACGGATTTTTGGACGACCGCCTAGACGGCTTCGAGCAGGCCGAAATCCATAAGCAACTGCTCCAGTTCCTCGATTTCAAGGGGCTTGGGCACGACGAACATCTTGTTCTGATCGATGGCCTTGGCCAGATTGCGGTAGTGGTCGGCCTGGGGAGCGTCGGGCTGCCATTCGATGACGGTCATGCGGTTGATCTCGGCGCGCTGCACGTCGTTGTCGCGGGGCACGAAGTAGATCATCTGCGTGCCGATCTTCTTGGCCAGCTCTTCGATCATCTCGCGCTCGTTATCGACGTTGCGGGAGTTGCAGATCAGGCCGCCCAGACGCACTCCGCCGGATTCGGCGTATTTCATGATGCCCTTGCAGATGTTGTTGGCCGCATACATGGCCATCATCTCGCCGGAACAGACGATGTAGATCTCTTCGGCCTTGCCGTCGCGGATGGGCATGGCGAACCCACCGCAGACAACGTCGCCCAGAACGTCGTAGAACGCGTAATCCAGGGCTTCGGACTCGTGATAGGCGCCAAGCGATTCCAGCATGTTGATGGAGGTGATGATGCCACGACCGGCGCAACCGACGCCCGGCTCGGGACCACCGGATTCGACGCACCAGGTGCCGCTGAAGCCGGCCTTGCGGATGTCGGCCAGTTCCACGTCCTCGCCTTCGTCGCGCAGGGTATCCAGAACGGACTTCTGCGCCAGACCGCCAAGCAGCAGGCGGGTGGAGTCGGCCTTGGGATCACAGCCGACGACCATGATCTTCTTGCCCATTTCAGCCAGGCCCGCGACCGTATTCTGTGTGGTGGTGGATTTACCGATGCCGCCCTTTCCGTAAATTGCGATCTTCCTCATGACGTGCGCTCCTTTATGTGAGAGTTTTTGGAGTAGTTGTGTGCCGTACCTGAACCTCCCTAGGGCAACGCGCGTGCCAAAAACCACAAACGCTCTCAACCATCCGAAAATAAAGGGGAAAAGAAGAGCGAACATCGATTCACCATCCCAAAACCTACACAAACAACAACTACGAAAGTGTAGGCTCAAACATTAGCGTCCGCACACCCAGGGCCTCATGCGACAGGAATAAAGCATTTAAATTCAGGGCAATGGAGAAGCCATAAAACGTGGCACCGACCGTGCAATACAAAGGCAAACACGGGAGGACGCATGTTGATCGACACGACACTCAGGGAAGGGGCGCAAATGTTCGGGACCTGCATCCCCAATCAGATCGGAATCGAAATCGCCGGGCGCATCGCGGACATGGGTGTGGAAGAGATAGAGATCGGCTGGATGGGACAACAGGGACTTGAAGAGTTGGTAAGGGCTCTGCGGCACAGGGGCGCGACCTGCGACCTGAGCGTGTGGTCTCCCTGCCGCACGGTGGATGTGTACCGGGCAGCGGGCCTGGGCATCGACACGATCAATATCGGACTGCCCGTTTCGGATCTGCACATTGCGGAGCGCCTGCGCACGGACCGTGCCGGGCTAACCACCATGCTGCGCGAAACCGTGGGGCTGGCGCACTCCTGCGGCATCCGCCGCATCAGCATCGGCCTTGAGGACGTGACCCGCGCCGATCAGGAATTCGCCCTGTCCATGGCCCGCATGGCTCGGGATCTCGGCGCCGTGCGCATCCGCCTGGCCGACACGCTGGGCGTCATGACCCCGATCCGCATCGCCGAACTGGTGCGCTTCTTTGCCGCCGGGGTGGACATGGAGATCGCCATCCACTGCCACAACGATTTCGGCATGGCCACGGCCAACGCCATCACGGCGCTTGAAGCGGGCGCGCACTGGGCCGACGTCTCGGTGCTCGGAATCGGCGAGCGCTCGGGCATCTCCGCCCTGGAGGAAGTGGCAGGTCACCTGCGGCTGGTGCAGGGCTACGAGATCTACGACATGAATCTGGTGCGCGGACTGTGCGACATGGTGGCCGAACTCGCGCGCATCCCGGTGGCCCGCAACCGGCCGGTTTCAGGCGATGACATTTTCGCGGCCGAATCGGGCCTGCACGTGGACGGCATCCTCAAAAACCCGGCCCTCTTCGAACCCTACGACCCGGCCCAGACAGGAGCCAACCGCATTCTGGCCCTGGGCGCCAAGGCCGGGCGTGGAGCGGTCAGGACCATGCTGCGCCAGGTGGGCCTTGAAGGACCGCTGCACTCCATCGGCAGTCTGGTGGACACCATCCGTCAGCGGGCCACCAGCGCGGGCCGCCCCTTGAGTCAGGTCGAAGTGCAGGCTCTGGCCAAAACAAAGGATTGCCTGGAAGGCGGGATTTGCTGAGAGACAAGTGGAAAAGCGCTCACGGACCGAAGAGCTGAAGCTCCAGGCCCTCAAGCGCACGGCAGGGACGCACAGTGGGAGCAAGCCTGGAGGACTCGCGGCGCATTCCGGGCGAACGTCGGACGAGAGATGGAAAAACATGAACGCGGATTGGAGACGCCATGCTCATCAACAGAATCCAGAAGCGCATCTTCGCCCAGCTCTGCGAGCGTTTGAACATGGACCGCGACGAATACGTCCGTGCCCACTCGCTCCACTATCTCGGCAGACTCGTCTCCAGCCTGGAGAATCTGACCGAGGAAGACGGCGACGTGTGGATTGCCAGGACGTATGTGCAGTCCCTGTGACGAAAGAACTGGCGAAATGAACGCATCGTCAAACATCAACCCCGACTGGAGCCAATTTTTTCGAGCATCGTCTTGGCACGTTCGAAATTAGGGTCGCATTTCAATGCAGCCTTCATGAACCGCTCCACTTCCTGAAGACGATTCATCTGAAAATAGACCATCCCGATATTGAAGGGGATGAGCGGTGACTCCTGAAGCAGGTCAGGAGAAGCCGAAATCGCTTTTTCAAATTCGCAGACGGCCTTGTAATGCTCCTTTCCCTGAGCATAGGCCATGCCCATGTTGTAGTGCAAACCTCCCTCGTTCGGGATTACGGCAAGCGCCTGCTGGTAGGTCTGCACCGCGCCCTTCCAATCACCTTTCTTGCGAAGCGAAACGCCCATTTCATTGACCATCCACAGGTCCTCGCGGGTGATGTCGCTGCCCTTGGTTTCAAGCGCCTGATTCATGAACTGGATACTTTGCTCGGGATTGATTTCACGGAGCTTCACGCCGATATCCATGAGCGTCGAGGCAAGCATGTCGTTGGCCTGGGATCGAACTATACTTACTGCGTCCTGATAAAATTTCCTGGCCATGTCCTCTTGGCCATCCTTGCTGTACTGCTCTCCAATGCTGATTTTTCTTTTGTGATTCAAAGGAGATATCTTATCCATGAGCAGCAGGTACCTGGTATATTCCTTGGGATCGTTGATTTGCCAGTAAAGATCCGCAAGTTTTTGCAAGGGCTTCAGGTTGAGTCGCGATTCCTTGACAGCTTCTTTATAAAAAAATTCAGCATCTTTGAATTTTTCATTCTTTCTGGCGATATCACCCTTGAGAACCATGCAAATAGAACTGCCTGGCTTCTCTTCAAGCAGCATATCTATCCTTGAATCAGCATCTTCATACTGCTCTTTCTCTATCAATTCTCTTATGTTTTCAACTTCCGTGTGAAACATATTTGAAGGTTTTATCGTGAAAGCAATTTTTTGAATTATATTATTTATTGAAATTGGCTTTACGATGATTGAATCGACGTCGTTTTCAGCGATGAATGAAACATATTCTTCTGAAACCTCAGGCGTGATACAAATGATCTTCAGCCTGTTTCGAAAAACATCCTTCAAGGATTTGAAATCAAAAACATTGGATCTTCCATTGATCTTTGATTCGATAAACATGACCACTTGTGAACTGGTATCCAAAATTTCTCGGCATTTTTTTCCGATATCAGAAGACGCATGTGCAACCGTCATCGAATCGTAATTCAAGCCCATTGTACGTAATGCTCCGCGCATTGTTCTTACAAATATATCATCATTGGTGACAATAAAAAAAGCACCATTCTGATTCTGTAAAAAATTAATGACTATCCTATCATAAATCGGGGCAATTTCTTTTCGTATGAGTTTGTGTGACACAACAAAACCTCTAAGATCTAAATATATGAAAAGGGGATACCACACCCGGAATCGAAATAAAACAAGCGGGCCTCGTGAAAGCCCTTTCCAGGCAAACGCGTGAGAATGATAAGGCATTGTATCGGGCTGAGCAACATTTATAACACACTAAAATATTATGGAATATTCCATGGACTTATATCCAAAGCCCACCCCCGAGCACTGCCGCGTCCCTTTGGCGTGCGGAAGGAAATTCCCCAAAACCTCTGAAATTCATACCCGGCCGGACCAGACTTGAACAGGGCGGTGATACTCGAGAGAACCGCCGAAGTGGCAGTGACCAACACGATCACCGAGGTGTTGATCTCGTAGTGCTGCTTCGGATTGATCCTTGCCGATTCGCCTGGTGAACCCCATCCAGTTTCTGCATCCCCGTGCGAGCTTTCCGCGTCCGAGAGTTTCCAAAGGCAATCAAACATTGATACTGGATATTTTTTCGTGTAAAATTTTAGATTAGCCAATCAGGATTTCATCCAAGACAGCAAGTCCCGCCACAGCGAGTCGCAAGGCATGCATCTCCAAACCGTATCCACGTATTTGCAATTGCGCGTGGTGGGCAGTGCAAAACCTTTAGATCAGGAGGTGTTATGGGGTTTTCAAAAACACTTGCCCTCGTCGTGATGACGTGTCTCATTCCCGCAACTTTGCTGGCCAAGCCCATCCGTTTCGGAGTCCCCCCGTGGCCCGGCGTCACCGTCAAGACTGAAGTCGTCTGCCAGCTCCTGAACGCCATGGGTTATGAGACCACCCAACTTGAGATCGGCCCGCCCGTCATCTACAAGGGCCTGACCAGCGGCGATGTGGATGCTTTTGTGGCGGCCTGGATTCCGCAGCAGAACGAAATGTTCCTGCCCCTCAGGGACAGCAAAGGCATCGATGTCATCGGCGTCAACGTGGACCAGGCCGACACGGGTCTGGCCGTGCCGACCTATGTCTTTGATGCCGGAGTGCGCTCCGTGGCCGATCTGGACAAACACGCCGACAAATTCGAGCGGACCATCTACGCCATCGAGGTCGGCAGCGGCATGCACAGCAGTACCGAGGAAATGGTCGCCCAAGACGTGGCCGGCCTCGGCGACTGGGAAGTAGTGGGCAGCACTACACCGGTCATGCTCAGCGCCGTGGACGAACGCGTGCGCCAGAACAAGTGGGTGGTCTTCCATGCCTGGCGCCCCCACTGGATGACTCTCAAGATCGACATGAAGTTCCTGGAAGGCGTTGCCGGCAGCGAAAAACTCGTCAGCTCCAGCAAGGTCTTCACCGTGGCGAGCAACGACTTCGGTGAAAGATACCCGCAAGCCAGGGCATTGCTGAAAAATCTTTACGTCCCCGCCGATATCCAAAGCGCCTGGATCCATTCGTTCAGCTATGAAAAAGACGAACCCGCCGACGTGGCCAGGGCCTGGATCGCAGCCAATCCCGACACCGTGGCCAAATGGCTCCAGGGCGTACAGACCGTCGACGGCAAGCCCGCCTTCGAAGCCGTTCGCGCAGCCATCCGCTAACCTCACCGCTCTTTTCCCGCCAATGCCTGTCTGGCCTGACCGCCCGGCAGGCATTTCTTATTGCGGCCCGCAACAACCACCTAATTTGTCTATACATGTCACGCCACAATTGTCATCCGCCGGACGCATTGCCGTAACAGTCGTTTCCTAGTGATTGCAAAACACGAGGGAACGACATGATTCAGAATGCGGCCGGCCAGATATGGCTGGCCGTATTCAAGGATGCATTCATGACCGCTCAGAACACGATTCTTGTCGACTCCCGCCCGCCCCGCAGCGTGCAATAATCCCTGTCAAAGCTTACGGGCTGGGCCATTGTCGTGGCCATCCTGGCCTGGTCCTGGGAAGACGCGGACATGCGTCCCATGGCGCTGATCAATGATGCGGGGAACATGGCCACCCTGGCCGGTGATTTTTTTCCGCCGAATTTTTCCGACTGGCGGCTCTACCTGGAAGAAATCGTCGTGACCTTTCACCTTGCGGTCTGGGGCACGTTTCTGGCCGTGATCTGCGCGGGGCCGTTCGGAATACTCAGCTCCGAAAACATCGCCCCCTGGTGGATCTACCAGCCCGTGCGCCGTGTCATGGACGCATGCAGGGCCATCAACGAAGTGGTCTTCGCCATGCTCTTCGTGGTGTCCGTGGGCCTTGGGCCCTTTGCCGGCGTCCTTGCGCTCTGGGTTCACACCACGGGCGTTCTGGCCAAGCTCTTTTCCGAGGCCGTCGAAGCCATCGACCCCCAGCCCGTGGAAGGCATCCGCTCGACCGGCGCCACCGTGATCGAGGAGGTCATTTTCGGCGTCATCCCGCAAGTGCTTCCGCTATGGAGCTCCTATTCGCTGTATCGCTTCGAATCCAACGTACGCTCCGCCACGGTGCACGGCATAGTCGGCGCGGGCGGAATCGGCGTCGTGCTCTGGGAAATGATCCGAGGCTTCTACTTCGCCCAGACCTGCGCCATCATGATCCTGATCATCATATCCGTGACCGCCATCGACCTCGTTTCACAACGTCTGCGCAAACTCTTTGTCTGAACCGGATCAACCCATGCCCTTCCTTTGCTGCACCAATGCCCGTCTGGTCATGCCGGACGGTGTCGTCCACGGATCTCTCACCGCCGAAATCGGAAGCATCAGAGATGTCGATACGCCAACATCCATTTCCGGAGCGCTGGATTTCAAGGGGGACTACCTCCTACCCGGCCTGGTCGAGATCCACACCGACAACATCGAAAAACATTTCCTGCCCCGCTCCGGTGTGCGCTGGCCGACCAGCCTCACCGCCAATCCGGCCCAGGCCCTGGGGCTCACCGACCGGGGCGAACTGCTTCCCGGCAAACGCGCGGACCTTTTGCGTGTGCGCATGGTGGACGATGTGCCCGTGGTTGTTGCAGTGTGGCGGGAAGGCAGGCAAGTGATTTAGGATTGAAGGCATGCCTCCGGCGGCCAGGGGAATTGTCCCCTGAACCCCTTTCACCCGGGAGATTTTTCCATGTTGTTTCGCCGAAACTTGCAGTGACAGAAGGATGGATTTGTGTCTGAAGCCCGCTACGCCATATATTTTGCCCCCGAAGCGGACAGCGCCCTGGAAAGGATCGGCTCCGAAATACTCGGTCGCCACGCAGGCGCAAAAGCGGAACTCATGCAACCGCGCCTGCCCGGCATCGCGCCCGAAAGATTCCGGGAACTGACCGCAGCCCCAAGGCACTACGGGTTGCATGCCACGCTGAAGCCACCCTTCTTTCTGGCCAGCCAGCATGATGAAGCTGGATTGCTGGAAAACGTGGGTCACATCGCCGCAAAAATGCGAGCATTCGACCTGCCGGGACTTGAACTTACCATCCTAGGCTCATTCCTCGCCCTGACCTTGATCGCGCCATGCCCCACGCTTCAAGATCTGGCCCGCATCTGCGTCACGGTCCCTGACCCTTTCCGCCGCCCTGCCGGGTCCGAGGAACTTGCCCGCCGCCGGGCCAAGGGCCTGACCCCGAACCAGGAGCGCCTGCTCGGTCTCTGGGGGTACCCCTGCGTACTGGAAGAAATGCGCTTTCACCTGACCCTGACCGGCAGCATCCACGATCCCGAAGAACGGGAAATCATCCGCGCAGAACTCGCCCCACTTCTTGCCCCCGTACTCCGCCAGCCCGTTCCGGTGCGTGACATCTGCGTGTTCCGGCAGACGTGCCGGGAAGAACCCTTTGGCATTTTCCGACGGTTTCCGCTCCAGTTGCAAGGCTGACAGTGATTTTCCAAGGGGCAGGTCCGCTCTGAGGCATGATTACATGCACGGCCGAATATTGACATCAAGACGTCATGACTACATGATGACAAAACGAGGTGAGCATTATGCCCGAAACTACAAAACGATCCACGATTTATTTCGACGCACAGCTGCATGCGGCCCTGCGCCTGAAAGCCGTGCACTCCAACCGTTCGCTTTCCGACCTTGTCAACGATGCTGTCCGGGTTGCCCTGGCCGAAGACCAGGAGGACCTGGCGGCCTTCGAACATCGTCTGACGGAGCCGGTCATGAGTTACGAAGAGCTGTTGAACGACCTCAAGGCCCATGACAAGATATAGGCTGAGCTTCAAGGCGTCCGTAGCCAAGGATTTGCGCCAACTCCCAAAACGAGACGTGCAGAGTGTCTTGAAGCGCATTGAAGGACTCGCGGATGATCCCAGGCCGAACGGCAGTGAAAAGCTGTCCGGCCAGGAGCGATTCCGGGTAAGACAAGGAACATATCGAATCATCTATGAAATCAGGGATCAGGAACTCGTAATCATGATCGTGAAGGTCGGACATCGGCGCGATGTCTACAGAACATTAAAATGATCTCGGTCTGCGCGCCGGTCTCGATCCAGGCGCCGAGGATGCTGTCAACGACGGATGCGGTGGGGTGGATGCTCGGTTCCGGGGAAAGTACGGTCATGAATCCGTGTCGCTGAAGGCGGCTTCACGAATCAGGGCAGCCAGGACCTGGCCTCGCTGGGCCAAGGGGCCGGAGTTGTCGAAACGCACCAGCGCAGGTGTTTCCATCACGGCCATGCGCGCCCGCGCCAGCCTTTTCTCCATCTCGGCCGCGTCTTCACGGCCACGCGCGTTCAACCGCTCGCGCAGGACCTCTTCGGTCACCTCCACCAGCACGGGCAACAATGCAGGATAAGTGGCAAGAGCCCTGGACAACGCCTCGCGCGAACCGTTCACGACCACGCTGAGCCCCGCCGCCATCCAGATATCGATCTCACGGCCGATGCCGTAGGCGAAGCCGTGACTTTCCCAGTGCAGGGCAAAAAGGCCGCGTGTCCGGCGAAGCTGGAATTCGTCCCGGTCCAGGGCGACATGGTTTTCCCCGCCCGCATCTGCCGGGCGTGTGATGTAGCGGTGCGCGAAGACCACGGGCGCCTCGGCGGGAAGACGCAGACGCGCCTCGGCCATGAGAGAATCCTTTCCACAACCCGACGGGCCCATGATGTAAATCAGTCTTGGCATAGAAATCCTGTTGGGGTGCGTTGGCGGGGGAGGGCGAAAATTTTTTCGCCCCTACGATGTTTCACCATGGTATAAAACATCGCGCCATTGTCGCGACGCCGTTTGTGGCCCGGTGTGGACGTCTGGCCGTACACCGCCTTTGTTGCGACGTTTGGGCAGACACGTAGGGGCGGTCCTGCGTGACCGCCCTTCTTTCGGTCCTGCGTGGCCCTCCGGCCGGACACCGCGATTGGGCAGACACGTAGGTCTGCCCCTACGATGCGTCGTCGTGAAATCAAACATCGCGCCATTGTCGCGACGCCGTTTGTGGCCCGGTGTGGGCGTCTGGCCGTACACCGCGTTTGTTGCGACGTTTGGGCAGACACGTAGGTCTGCCCCTACGATACATCGTGATAAAATCAAACACCGCGCCATTGTCGCGGCACGTAGGGGCGGTCCTGCGTGACCGCCCTTCTTTCGGTCCTGCGTGACCCTCCGGCCGGACACCGCGTTTGGGCAGACACACAGGTCTGCCCAAACGATACATCGTGATAAAATCAAACACCGCGCCATTGTCGCGGCACGTAGGGGCGGTCCTGCGTGACCGCCCTTCTTCGGCGTGATGCGTCGCCATCAATACACCCGTTCCCCATCCCGCCAGACCGGAGTGTCCATGTCACCGAGGTCATGCTTCCGCTCCATCCTGCGTGATCGGGTTTGACACCACCTATGTAGGCGGGCCATGTCGGGCAATGGCGCGAAATCCCTTCTTTTCAGAGAGTTAAAAAAGCATGGTTCCCCTTCTTCAAGGGGATGACGATTTTTTCAATGACCTCTTTTCAAGCAAGGTCGGAACGCAAAATCATATTTCAGAAACACTCTTCCGCACGCTGTAATACGAAGCTCGCGAGGATTCATGTAATGGCCAGTCAGGCTTAATGCATCTTCATTCAGCAAAAAAAGGCATTTTGCCTATACCCGCACATTAAAATTCATCCCCCCGTTGAAAACCATAAACAATGTATGACAGCAGATCTTTTGCTGAATTTCTTGATAAAAAAATATACAGCATGTATTATCAGGTCGCTGTTGATCATGCTCAAATCTATAAAGCGCATTATGCCTTTCAAGACAGCTACACACGATTCAAGGGACTTCAACATGAAATATATACTGATTGCGTGCGCCTTCTTTTGCGCGATCCTGTCCGGATGCGCCACCAACACCTTACAGCGCAACGCCCTGGAAAACTTCGGCCTGGCCACGGAGAGGGTCGGGCGCATGAGCGAATCCGAGTTTCTTTCCATGCGCGACGAAATCATCGAAATGAACTCGCTGCTCATGATTCTCGACAACTCCAAAAATGCCGAAAGCCGTGTCTACGACGAACCGGCCCTGGCCGAGACGACGGCCATGCGCGTTGCAGCATGCAAATCACTGCGCATGTACGGCGACCTGCTCATGCGCCTTGCAGCGGATGATCGTACCGGAATGGTGCGAAAGTCCGCACGGGTTTTTCTGGACAACATCACCGAGACACTGGGACCGGATCTGACCCTCGCCCAGGAAGAGGCAGTGCAAAACGTGGCTCTGGGCCTTGATGCCCGCTGGACGGCGCAAAAAAAATCCGAGACCATTCAAGATGTGGTGCTGGCCTTTGCGGACGCCTTGACCATTCTTGCGGGTAGACTGCTGGCTGATTTCTCTCTTGACGAACCCTCCACCAGCCATCTGAAGGCATATGCGGACACGGCCAGGGAACTCAAAACCCTGTCCTCGGACATCATCGATGCCGGAGACGCGGAACCGCTCAGCAAGAGGAACAAGGCGGTCAAAGCGTTCGTGCTGGCGCAAAAAGCGCTTGTCCGAGCCGAGGCCATGGGCGCACGGATTCACGAGGCCATGACTACCCTGCAAAAAGCCAACGCCCATGTCGCGGCCGCGATTCAGGACAACAGCTACGACCTGCGAGAAATCAGGGAATACGGGAAACAGATTCAGAAGATAAGCACGATGCAGCAGGTTCTTTCCCGCTGAGAAGAGACGGACACGACCCTTTTGAAGCGCCCCATGCGGGCGTTTTCTTTTTGGAAAAACGGCAGCCCGCAGGCTGCCGTGATCATGCGGGAATCAGTTCTTGGGACAGGACGGGAGGGGAAACAGACGACTGACCCGTTCACGGTACGCCTGGTAGGTTTCGCCGAACTGGTCTTCAAGCTCCACCTCTTCGTCACCGACGTTCTTGAAAAAGAGAAACATTGCGACGGCAATGCCCAGAATCCCCAAATTGGTGTTCAGGACCAGGCACAGCCCAGGCATGATGCCGAGCAGGTTCGCGGCCAGGATCGGGTTGCGGCTCCAGGCGAAGGGACCGGACTCGACCAGCGTGTAACCCTCGCCTTTCCTGAGCTCGCGCACGGCCAGCGCCAAACCGGCCACCCCCACTGCCAGCCACAGGAGTCCTATCACCGACCCGAGCAGAAACCAGTCCGTGCCAAGAAGCAGATTCTCGAGAATGCTGCCGGCCACGATGATCCCATAAGCAGGCACAAGTACTTTGCAGGCAAGACTTTTTGTATTCATCATGTTCTCCTCAAGGACAAAATTGAGTATGGCATTACTTGATGATGTAAGTACCACCCCGGACCGCAATTGAAAAGAACCCGGACCGGATTATTCCGGGCCGGGTTCATTCGCATTGGGCCTAGCGGGTCAACTGACGGTAGCGGATGCGGCGCGGCACGGTCAGGGTGTTTCCTGTGCGGCGTTTCAAATCCTTCTCGTATTCCGAATAGTTGCCCTCGAACCAAACCACCTGACTGTCACCCTCGAAGGCCAGGATGTGGGTCGCGATGCGGTCCAGAAACCAGCGGTCATGGGAGATGACCACGGCGCATCCGGCGAAGTTTTCAAGCGCCTCTTCCAGGGCGCGCATGGTGTTCACGTCAAGATCGTTGGTCGGCTCGTCGAGAAGGAGTACGTTGGCCTCCTTTTTGAGCATGAGCGCCAGATGCAGGCGGTTGCGTTCGCCGCCGGAAAGCATGCCCACGGTCTTCTGCTGATCGGGCCCCGCGAAGTTGAACTTGCTGACGTAGGCGCGGGAGTTGATCTCACGGCCGCCCAGATTGATCGTGTCGTACCCGCCCGAGACCATCTCCCAGACTGATTTCTTGGGATCAAGCACGCCGCGGTCCTGGTCCACATGGGCCAGCTTCACGGTCTGCCCGAGACGGATCTCCCCACCATCGGGCTGTTCCTGACCCGTGATCATGCGGAAAAGCGTGGTCTTGCCCGCGCCGTTGGGTCCGATGACGCCGACGATGCCGCCCGGAGGCAGGGCAAAATTCATATCCTCGATGAGCAGCTTGTCCTCAAAGGCCTTCTTTACGTGGCTGGCCTCGATGACCACATCCCCAAGACGGGGCCCTGAAGGGATGAACAACTCCAGGGTCTTGATCTTGTCCTTGGTCTCCTGGTTGAGCAGATTCTCGTAGGACGAAATTCTGGCCTTGGCTTTGGCATGGCGGCCCTTGGGCGACATGTTGATCCATTCCAGCTCGTGCTTCAGGGTACGCTGGCGGGCGCTCTCCTCTTTTTCCTCCTGGGCCAGACGATTCTGCTTCTGTTCCAGCCAGGAAGAATAGTTGCCCTTCCACGGAATGCCAACGCCCCGGTCCAGCTCCAGAATCCAGCCAGCGACGTTGTCCAGGAAATAGCGGTCATGGGTCACGGCGATGATGGTGCCCTGATACTGCTGCAGATGATGCTCAAGCCAGGCGATGGTCTCGGCGTCAAGGTGGTTGGTGGGTTCATCCAGAAGCAGGATGTCGGGTTTCTGCAACAGCAGGCGGCACAGGGCTACGCGGCGCTTCTCGCCGCCGGACAGCACGCCGACCTTGGTCTCCGGATCGGGGCAGCGCAGGGCCTCCATGGCCATTTCAAGACGCGAATCGAGCTCCCAGGCATCCTGGGCGTCGAGCTTCTCCTGCACGTCACCCTGACGGGCGATGAGCGCGTCCATCTCGTCGTCGCTCATGGGTTCGGCGAACTTGGCGTTGATCTCCTCGAACTCCTGCATGAGGTCGACGGTTTCCTGAACGGCCTCCTGCACGATCTCGCGCACGGTCCGCTCGGGATCAAGCTGCGGCTCCTGTTCCAGATAGCCTACGGAATAGCCGGGGGAAATGACGATGTTGCCGTTGTACTCCTTGTCCACACCGGCCATGATCTTCAGCAGCGAGCTCTTGCCGGAGCCGTTCAGGCCAAGCACGCCGATCTTGGCGCCGTAAAAAAAGGACAGGGAAATATCCTTGATGACCGGCTTCTTGTCGTAAAACCGGGACACCTTCATCATGGAATAAATGATCTTATTTGGTTCGTCGCTCATGAAAATACCCTCGAAATGTGAATTGATTGCATAAATACCGGCCGGTTCGGCCGTTGTGGACAAACCGGGAATGAGAGCGGCCGACAAAAGGCCGGCCGCATGAAATATTGCCTGGATTCAGGATAAGCTAATGGCCGAAGCCCGGAATTTCCAGTCTCTTTTCCAGTCTACGCAGGCCGTAGGATGCCACGCTGACCAGTACAAGGTAGTAGACGCCCACGACCATGAACACCTCGCTGAAGCGAAAACTCTCGCTGGCCACGATCTTGGCCTGCCCGGTCAGTTCGAAGCAGGTGATGACGTAGGCCAGGGACGAATACTTGATCAGGTACACGATCTCGTTCCCGCAGCCGGGCAGCGCCCGGCGAAAGGCCTGGGGAATGATGATCCAGACCAGGGTCGTGAACGTTGAAAAACCAAGCGCCTGGGCCGCAAGCTCCTGACCTCGCTTGATGGAGAGCAGGCCGCCACGGATGTATTCGGAATGATAGGCCGCGCTGCACAGGGTGAACCCGATCACGGCCGCCGTGTACGGCTGGAAATATATGCCCACACCCGGCAGGCCGAAATACAGGATGAAGAGCTGGATCACCAGGGGCGTGCCCCGGAACAGCGCGGCGTAGCCATTGGCCACGGCCTGCAGAATTCCGCCGCCAAATGCCCGGCACGCTCCGACGATCACTCCGAAAAAGATGCCCAGCAGGGCCGAGGGCACGATCAGCTGCACGCTCACGAGCACGCCCTTGTTCAGAGCGGGCACCAGCCGTTCCAGCAGAAAGACGAACTCCTCGTTCATGAGCCGGCGCCCTCCACATCAAGAATCTGGGAACAGAAATCAAGGGTGCGGGTGCCCGAGCCATCGGCCAGAAGTTCCTTGGGGCTGCCCTGCTCGATGATCCGGCCTTCCTGCATGAAAAGCACTTCGTCGGCCAGGGAGCGGGTGAAACCCATCTGATGCGTAGCCATGACCATGGTCATCCCATTCTGGGCCAGCCCGCGGATGACGGTCAGCACCTCGCTGACCAGTTCCGGATCGAGGGCCGAAGTGGGCTCGTCCAGCAACATGACCTTGGGATCCATGGCCAGCGCGCGGGCGATGGAAACACGCTGCTTCTGGCCGCCGGACAGCTCCGCCGGATAGAGATGCCCCTTGTCGCCAAGGCCGACGCGCTCCAGCTCCGCCATGGCGCGGGCCCTGGCCCGTGCACGGCTCATGCCCTTGACCTTGCGCAGGGCTATGCTGACATTGTCCGACGCGGTCAGGTGATCGAAGAGATTGAAATCCTGAAAAATCATGCCCACCTGCTGACGAAATTCGCACAGTTCACGGGCCTTGCGCGGATCAACGCGCCTGCCGTCCAACTCGATTTCCCCCCGGTCGGGCACGATGAGATAATTCATGCATTGCAGGAGCGTGCTCTTGCCTCCCCCGGAGGGACCGATGAGCACCTTCATTTCACCTTCGTAGAGGTTCAGGCTCACGGATTTGAGTATCTCGCGCCCGCCCAGGACCTTGGATATGCCCTGCACCCGCATGAGCAGGTTTCGTGTTTTCTTATTCGCCATTAATGCACATAACCCTTTATTCTGACACGTTTTTCAAGGGCGCGCAGTGCTATGACCCCGGCCCAGGTCAATAAAAAATAAAGCACTGCCGCGCTGACGTACATGGGCAGGTGCTGGTAGGTCCGCGAAGCCACGAAGTGCGTCCGCGCCATGATCTCGCTCGCCCCGAGCACAAAAGCCAGGGCCGAGTCCTTCAATATGATGGAGTACTCGTTGGACCAGCCGGGGATGGACAGGCGCAGGGCCTGGGGCAGGATGATGGAGCGGATGGCCAGGCCGTCGGACATGCCGAGTGCGCGGGCCGCCTTGAGCTGGCCCTTGGCCAGGGACAGGATGGAGCCGCGAAAAATTTGGGACTGATAGGCTCCGCTGGTCATGCCGAGCACGATGGTGGCTGCGGCAACCGCGTTCAGGTTGAGACCCACGAGGTTGAAGAGTCCGAAATAGAAAAGAAAAAGCAGCACCAGAATCGGCACTCCGCGAAAAAACCAAACGTAAAGGCCGCACAACGCCCGCACCGCCCACGGGCCGTAAACCTGCCCGACAGCCAGGGGCACGCCGATGAAAAGACCCAAAAACATTGCGCCGACCACTGCGATCACAGTGACGGCCGCGCCCTGCAACACATAGGGCATGGCGTCCAGGAGGACGGTGACGGTTTCGTTCATGATCAGGGCTGAATCCTTGGCACGGCTTGGCAAAAAAACGGGAAGGCCGGAGCATTGCCAGGCCTTCCCGAGGTATCAAAAGCGGTCAGACTACTTGTTCAGGTGCTTGGCGATGAGCTCTTCCCAGTAGGGGTCGGCCTTGAGCATCTCGAAGCCCTTGTTCAGAGTGTCGAGCAGCTCCTTGTCTTCCTTGCGCACGGCCGCGCCAAAGGGCTCGACTTCGCCGAAGATGCCGATGATCTGCACGGGCCTCTTATGTTCAGCGTCACGGGCCGGGGGATAGTTCATGGCGGCGGCATCGATGCGGCCATTGACCAAGTCTTCGATGGCCATAGGTGCGGAATCATACAGTTTGATGGTGAACTTCCATCCCTGCTTCTCTTTCTCGTCGGCCATCCACTTTTGCTCAGAGGTGCCGGCCTGCATGCCGATGGTTACTTCCTGGCCGTAGATTTCCTCGGCCTTGAGCGCGGAATCCTTCTTGGTCACGAACACGTTCTTCACTTCCCAGTAGGGCGCGGTAAAATTGACCTTCTCGGCACGCTCGGCGGTGATGGTCATGCCGGAGCAGATGAAGTCGATCTTCTTGGCCAGCAGGTTGGGGATGATGCCATCCCAGTCAACGGGCACGTGCTTGACCTTGAAGCCCATCTTGGCTGCGACCCAGTCCACGGCGTCGACGTCGAAGCCGCTGGGCTTGCCGCTCTGATCCACGTAGGCGAACGGCGGATAGTTGGCGTCGATGCCGTTCAACAGGACTTTTTCCTCGGCCAGGGCCGGACCGGCGACCATGCACACAAGACAGGCGATCACAAAAGCAGCGCGTTTCAGCATGTTTTTCATCCTCATGAAAACGTTTGACAAAAAATCAGGTTCCCCCACAAGTAATCATGAACCGTCCAGGCCGACCCGTTTTTTCAAGGGGGCCCAAACCAGTTCATTTCACGGCACAACACTTTCAAATGCCGAATGATTTGCAGCATTGTGACACGTACACACCGGTATATTCATTTTTCAAAAACCGCAACACATGCCCGGCCACCACGAAAATGCAGAAGAACCAAAAGAAAGCGTATATTTGCGGACTTGCAGCCGTCTGCCTGTGGTCGACCGTGGCCACCGCCTTCAAGCTATCCCTGCGCCACCTCGGGCCGGAGCCGCTGCTTTTCTATGCCAGCCTGACCTCGGTGCTGGTTCTGCTCCTGATTCTGGCCATCCAGGGCAGGATGAGAGAATTGTCGCGACTGACATTCAAGGATGCACGCTTCTCCCTGCTTCTTGGCGGCCTGAACCCCTTCCTCTACTACCTTGTCCTGATCCGCGCCTACGACCTGCTCCGCGCCCAGGAAGCCCAGGCCATCAACTACACCTGGGCCATCACCATGAGCCTCCTGTCCATCCCCCTCCTCGGCCAGCGCCTGCGCGGCCTGCAATTCGTGGCCATCGGCCTTGGCTACCTCGGCGCGCTCATCATCTCCACCCGGGGCAATCTGCTGGGATTCGAGATGGCGAGCCCCCTGGGTTTTGCCCTGGCCATGGGCAGCACGGTCATCTGGGCCCTGTTCTGGATTTTCGGGGTCAAGGACGCCATGGACCCGACCCTGCGCCTGCTGCTCAACTTCTGCTGCGGCGCGGTCTACACCGGAGCGTGGGCGCTCCTGTCCGGCATTTCGCTCATCCCCAACGGGCCGGGTTTGCTTGGCGCGGTCTACCTCGGGATCTTCGAGATGGGGGTGACGTTCGTGCTCTGGATGTCGGCCCTGCGCCTGTCCCGAACCACGGCGCAGGTCAGCAACATGATCTATCTGGCCCCCTTCCTGTCCCTCTTCATCATTCACTTCCTGCTCGGCGAAACCATCCACGCAGCCACCCTGGCCGGACTGGGCTTCATCCTGGCTGGCACCGTGACCCAAAAATTCGCGGACGCCCAAGCCACGAAGTGAAAATTCCGAGCTCCCAAGCTCTCTACCTGCCCACCACAAGCATTTCGATCTCAAAAAAATATTGACAGACCAGCAGCTCACCACTATTTCTACACATTGTTTTGAAGCGTCATGCCATTTCATGGGAAATGATCGTGACGCTGGTGCGGACCAGCTGGTAGCTGTTTCCAGCCGGAATATCCGCATTTTTTTTACCTTTTTTTTCGGAGTTATAGTTTAGTCTATGAACATCTATGTTGGAAATCTGTCCTGGTCGACCACCGATGCCGACCTGAAGTCCCTGTTCTCCCAGTACGGCGAAGTCACCTCTGCTCACGTCATCGAAGACCGCGCCACCGGCCGCTCCCGTGGTTTTGGCTTTGTCGAGATGGATGACGAAGGCGCCCGCCAGGCCATCCAGGCAGTGAACGGCACCGATTTTCAGGGCCGCAACCTGAAGGTCAACGAATCTCAGCCCCGTGAGAGCCGCCCCCGCTACTAAGCGGTCTGTTCGATCATGAGGAAGCCCGTCCATGGACGGGCTTTTTTTTGTTCAAAATCCGCCGCCACGACTGCCCGAAAAGTGCATTGACGAGTTCCCCGCGTGCCGCATATTGGAGCCGACACCCAAGTCCCCATCCCCTCAGGAGTTATTGATGCGCCCCTGTTCCAAGACGATCCGACTTTTCCTGATCCTGCTCCTGACGATGCTCGCAGCCTGTTCCAAGCCCGCGCCCGGACCTTCGCAAGCCGCCCCGGCACCAACAAACGCGACGGCGGAAGCCCCCGCCCCCCAAAGCCCGGCGCCAACAGCCGACATCCAGGCCGCGCCACAAAGCGAGACCACGCCTAAGCGAACCACAGAAACGCAGGAAGCCCCGTGCCTTGAGTGTGACGCCGTCGATCCGAGCCAGGACCGCGCGGACTGTTTCAAGCTTCAGCCCGGCAAGACGAGCAAAAACAAACACGGCAAGACCGTGACCGGCCGCTGCCAGCCCCAATGCGTTCCCTACGCCCGCTGCCGCAGCGGGATCATGACCTGCCGCCTGGGTGACACGGGTCCAGTGGAGTGGTTCGAGTGCGCGCGCAAGAACAAGGCGACGACCCTGGTCCCCAAGGCCGGGTCCATCATGGTCATCGACGTCAACACCCGCCGCAAGATGCCCACCGGCCACCTCGGTTATGTGGAAGAGGCCTGCCCCAACGCGGACGGGACCTGGAGCCTGCGCTTCAGTCACACCAACTTTGACCGCAAATGCCACCTGGACCTAGACGCCAAGGTCCTGTTCAATCCGGCGACCATGACCGCCACGTTTCTGAGCGGGCCATGGAAAACATGGGCCAAGGACCTGAAAATCCGCGGCTTCATCCTGAGGTGAACCATGCAGGCACGCATACTCAGACACGCTCCCGGGAATGAATACTTTTTCCGGGAAGGATGCTTCATCACCGAACTCTCCAACGAGGATCACGACCCGGCCGCATCCATGGCCCGCGCCCGGGTCGAACCGGGCCGCACCACGGCCTGGCATGCCCTGAATCAAACCGCCGAGCGCTATGTGATCCTTGAAGGCCAGGGCCGCGTCGAAGTCGGCGACCTGCAGCCGCAAAACGTCGATCCCGGCGACGTGGTCATCATCCCCCCGGGGGTCCGGCAGCGCATCACCTGCACCAGCACATCCGACCTCATCTTCCTGGCCGTCTGCACCCCACGCTTCGACCCGCGAAACTATATCGCCCTGGAAAAATAAAAGATGGATCCCCGCCTGCGCGGGGATGACACAGAGTGATAACGCGCCGCAGCACCGCAGCGGGCTTTGTTGGTCCGACTCTCCATCCAAACCAAGAAAAACGAGTCTTCTTCCCCCGAAAAAAGTACCACAGTACCGCAGCGGGCCTTGTTGGTCCGGTCAGGTTGCTTCGACTGTCTGACCGAGCCAGGCATCGTTGGCGGAATCGTTGCCGCTCGTCTTGCTCCGCTTTTACGCCCTGCACGCAACGATTACGCCGTACGAGGCCCGCGAGGGAGTTTCGAAGCGGCCTGACCGGGCCAACAAGGCCCGCCTCTCCAGCCAAGCCAAGAAAACACGTCTTCTTCACCCCCAAAACACACCATATTAAACCGCAGTGACAACGCGCCGCAGTACCGCAGCGGGCCTTGTTGGCCCGGGTCTCCATCCAAACCAAGAAAAACAAGTCTTCTTCCCCCGAAAAACGTACCGCAGTACCGCGGCGGGCCTTGTTGGTCCGGTCAGGTTGCTTCGACTGTCTGACCGAGCCAGGCATCGTTGGCGGAATCGTTGCCGCTCGTCTTGCTCCGCTTTTACGCCCTGCACGCAACGATTACGCCGTACGAGGCCCACGAGGGAGTTTCGAAGCGGCCTGACCGGGCCAACAAGGCCCGCCTCCTCACCACAAAAAAAACCGCCGGTTTCCCGGCGGATCGTTTCCCCCTATCGTGGGGACTTTTTCTTCAGCGCACCTTCTGATCAGAGCGGCAACAGCAGGCTCTCTCCGGTCATCTCTACGGGCTTTTCAATCCCGAGGATGGCCAGGATGGTCGGCGCCACGTCGGCCAGGCGACCGTCGCGCACCTTGAAGTTTCCCGGCCCCACGTAGACGAAGGGCACGGGATTCAGGCTGTGGGAAGTCTTCACGTTGCCCTGCGCGTCCAGCATATCCTCGGCGTTGCCATGGTCCGCCGTGACCAGCAGCGTGCCTCCCATCTTCACCACGCTATCCATAACCCGCCCCAGACACTGATCCACGGCCTCGCAGGCCTTGATGGCGGCCGGGATGACCCCGGTGTGTCCGACCATGTCCAGGTTGGCGAAATTGCAGATCACCATGTCGTAGTTCCCCGACTCCAGAGCCGCCACAAGAGTATCCGTGACCTTGTTCACGCTCATCTCCGGCTTGAAGTCGTAGGTGGGCACGTCCTTGGGCGAAGGCAGAAGTTCACGGTCCTCTCCAGGAAAAGGCGTTTCCTGGCCGCCGTTGAAAAAATAGGTCACGTGGGCGTATTTTTCCGTCTCGGCCGTGCGCAGCTGGCGCATGCCCCGTTCGGACACGACCTGGCCCAGAATGCGGTCCAGGCTGACCGGCGGAAAGAGCACGGGCAGGCCAAAATCCTTTTCGTAGCGGGTCATGGTCACAAAACGCGACAGGGCGATCTTGCGCGGCCGCGCGAACCCGGTGAAATCATCCTCGGTCAGGGCACGGGTCAGCTCGCGCGCCCGGTCGGCCCTGAAGTTGAAGAAGAGCACGGCGTCGCCGTCCCCGATCAGGCCCGAAGGCTGCCCATCGCGCAGGATCACGCGGGGTTTCACAAACTCGTCGTTCTCCCCGGCCGCGTATCCGTCGCTGACCGCATCGGCCGCGCTGACGGCAGTCAGCCCCCGGCCCTCGGTCATGGCCGCATAAGCCAGCTCGACCCTATCCCAGCGCTGATCCCGGTCCATGGCGTAGTAGCGCCCCGAGACCGAAACGATGCGCCCCGCGCCCATGCGGGCCAAATCGGCCTCCAGGGCCTTTATGTAGCCCAGGCCACTGCGCGGCGGCGTATCCCGGCCGTCCAGAAATGCGTGCACGCAGATGTCCGCCACGCCCTGATCGCTCAAGGATCGAATCAGCGCCACGAGATGATCCTGCATGCTGTGCACGCCGCCATCGGAGACCAGGCCCATGAGATGCACGCGCCCCGAGCCCCCCCTGGCCGCGCCCGCAAGCTCGGCCAGTACGGGGTTTGCGGCCAGGGAACCGTCCTCTATGGCCAGGTTGATGCGCATGATGTCCTGATAGACGATCCGCCCCGCGCCAAGGTTCAGGTGCCCGACCTCCGAGTTGCCCATCTGGCCGTCAGGCAGGCCGACGTCCCGGCCCATGCACTTGAGTTCTCCCTTTGGGTGGGCAGAGAGAAGCGCGTCCATGCGCGGTGTGCGGGCCTGGCTGACGGCGTTCCCCGGACCAGGGGCGGCCTTGCCCCAACCGTCCAGAATGAGGAGCACGCAGGGCTTTTTCATTTGCCTTCCCCGGCCGTGACGCTCGCGGGGAGCTCAAGAGCCGTGGCCTGTGAGTAAAGACCTTCGACGTTGTACATGGAACGCATCTCGTCCTGAAAAACATGCACGATGACGTCGTTGCAATCGACCAGCACCCAATGGCCGCTCTGCATACCCTCGACGCCGAAAAATTCCCATTTCCTTTCCGCCAGCTTTTGCATGACTTCGTCCGCCAGGGACTGGGCATGCTTGGCCGATCTGGCCGTGACAAAGATCATGGTCTCGGTCAGAGGGGAAAATCCCCGCACGTCAAGGGCTTTGATATTCGTTCCTTTCTTGTCCGAAAGCCAAGTCACGATCTGTTCAATCTTTTCTTCCATAAGGTTCGCTTACACTCCGTATGCTATTTTATCGCTCAAACTCAAATTTTCTACGTCAATTCTCCATGCAGGGCAATGAGGCAAACCTTGACGAATGCGGCGGGTCAAGGCATAGGTCTGCAATGCAGTATATTATCGATTCAGACCTTTTCCTGATATTTAGAAGCCCCTTCGGTGAGGGGGCCACGGTGTAGCGCACGCCGCGCGAATGATTCCAATTGCCGTGAACAGCCCCTTGTTCACGGCTTTTTTCATTTTTTTTACCTGGAGGATCAGCCATGCTTTACGACGTTTCGAACGAAACCATGCCCCGGGAAGAACTGGAGGCCCTGCAGCTCAAGCGGCTCAAGGCCATGGTTGAAAAGGTCTACTACAACGTGCCCTTCTACCAGGGCAGATTCAACGAGATGAACGTCCGGCCGGAGCAGATCCGTTCCCTGGAGGACCTGAAATACCTGCCCTTCACCGAGAAACAGGATCTGCGCAACAACTATCCCTTTGGCCTTTTCGCCGTGCCCCGGGACAATGTCGTGCGCGTGCACGCATCCTCCGGCACCACGGGCAAGGCCACCGTGGTCGGCTACACTCAGCGCGACGTGAACACCTGGGCCGAGCTGATGGCCCGCTCGCTCATGTGCGCCGGAGCCAGCCGCCGCGACATCGTGCACAACGCCTACGGATACGGCCTCTTCACCGGAGGCTTAGGCATGCACTACGGCGTGGAGCGCCTGGGCGCGACCATCCTGCCCATCTCCGGCGGCGGCACCAGACGCCAGGTCATGCTCATGCGCGACTTCGGCTCGACCATCCTGTGCAGCACCCCGTCCTACGCGCTCTTCCTGTACGAATCGGTCCTCGCGGCGGGCATGAGCATCTCCGACCTGAAGCTGCACACGGGCATCTTCGGCGCCGAACCCTGGAGCGAAAAGATGCGCTCCGAGATCGAATCCAAGCTGCAGATAAAGGCCCTCGACATCTACGGCCTGTCCGAGATCATGGGTCCGGGCGTGGGCATGGAGTGCTGCGACGCCCAGGACGGCCTGCACATCTGGGAGGACCACTTCCTCATCGAGATCATCGACCCCGAGACGGGCGAGCAGCTGCCCCTGGGCGAGACCGGCGAACTGGTCATCACCACCATCACCAAGGAAGCCCAGCCGCTGATCCGCTACCGCACCCGCGACATCACGCGCATCGAGGCCATCCCCTGCCGTTGCGGCCGCACCCACCGGCGCATTTCGCGCATCCAGGGCCGCAGCGATGACATGCTCATCATCCGCGGCGTGAACGTGTTCCCGCAGCAGATCGAGACCATCCTGCTCGAAACCCAGGGCGTGGCCCCGCATTACCAGCTCATCCTGACCCGTCAGGGCAGCCTGGACATGCTGGAGGTCAAGGTCGAGGTGGACGAAAAGCTCTTCTCCGACGAGATCAGGCATTTACAGCGTATCGAAGCCAAGATACAAAAAAATATCAAGGAATTCCTGGGCGTCACCGCCAAGGTGACCCTGTCCGAACCGCAGAGTATCGAACGCTCCGAAGGTAAGGCCAAACGCATCATCGACCTGCGCAACTCGTAATCAACTGGGCCGGCGCCACCAAGCGTCACCCACCCCAGACCGGGAGGAATCATGAAAGTTGAACAGATTTCCGTTTTTCTGGAAAACAGAGCCGGCCGCCTGGCCGAAGTGACCAAGACCCTGGCCGAAAACCAGATCAATATCCGCGCCCTGTCCCTGGCCGACACCTCCGATTTCGGCATCCTGCGCCTCATCGTGACCGACAACGAAAAGGCCAAGGAAGTGCTCAAGGCCAAAGGCTTCACCGTGGGCCGCACCAATGTCGTGGCCGCCGAGGTGGGCGATCGTCCCGGCGGACTGCACACCATCCTGGAGATGCTCAACGCGGGCGGGGTGAACGTGGAGTACATGTACGCCTTCGTGACCCAGAGCGGCCGCAACGCCATCCTCATCTTCCGTTTCGACCGCACGGACCAGGCCATCGAGGTCTTGCAGAAGAACAGCGTGCGCATCCTGTCCGGAGACGAACTCTACACCCTCTGATTCCAGATCGCGCCGTGCCCGAAACGGGGCAGGCCATTCTTGCAGTCAAACCCGGCCCTCGTCCCGCGACGGGGGCTTTTTCGTCCAAAAGGGAAAATCACGTGCGCACCGTCCTGCCCATGCCGACCGTCAACCGATCGAACACCGCCGCGCCCCGTCCCGCGCCATCCAGACCGGCGCACGCCCGGACCACGAGGCACGCGTGACGTCCGCCCGATCCTTCCGATTTCAGCGTGTCTATGTAGAGATCACCAACATCTGCAACCTGCGCTGCGACTTCTGCGCCGGAACGACACGCCCCCCCGCGAGCATGGACCCCGAGTTCTTCAGGCGCGTCCTGGATCAGCTCGTACCGCTCACGGACCAAGTCTGCCTGCATGTCATGGGCGAACCGCTCCTGCATCCGCACCTTGAGACCATCCTTGAACTTTGCGCGGCGGCAGGGATCGGGGTCAACCTGACCACCAACGCCGCCCTGCTGCACGGCAAGGCGGACATGCTGATGCGGGCGCGGGCCCTGCGGCAGGTCAATTTCTCCATGCAGTCCCTGCGCCGGGGCGAGGACCTTGACCACGACACCCTGGAACGCATCCTTGAATTCAGCCTGCGCGCGGCGGAACTGCGCCCCGAGCTCTTCATCAATTTCCGGCTCTGGACCCTGCAAAGCCTCAACGCTTCCGAACACAGCCAATTCAATGCGGTGATCCTGCACCGCATCGCGGCCGCCCTTGACCGCGAAATCCAGCCCCCCGCGCCGGGACGCAAGAGCTCAAGGCTGCTGGGCCGCATCTATCTGCACACGGACACGGTCTTCGAATGGCCGGGCGACCTGACCACGCTGGAAAGATCGCGCGGGTTCTGTCACGCCCTGTCCACACATTGCGCCATCCTGGTCGACGGCACGGTCTGCCCGTGCTGTCTCGACGCGGACGCGAGGCTCGCCCTGGGCAACATCCATGATACCCCTCTGACCGCCATCCTGGACTCGCCACGGGCCCGGGCCATGGCCGCCGGTTTCGCGGCGGGCAGGCTCGTGGAAGAGGTCTGCCGCCACTGCACCTATTGCCGCAGGTTCAAAAGCAGGGCACAACGCTGAGCACGCCCCGCGCACAACCCGCGCCGAACACGCAGACCCATCCCGAGTGCCTCATGGATCATTACTCACGCTCCGCCCTCAACACCTTTGCCGGCCTGGTCCTGAACCGCAAGCCACTTGCCCCCCTCGATGCCCCTGACTGGGAAAAAAGCCTGACATCGAAGCACGCCGTCTTTGTCGTGGTCCGGGGGGACGAAATCCTCTTCGACGGAACCCGGCTCGAACCGCTCCTGCTGGCCCCGCCCATGCTTGGCGCATGCGACCGGGCCCATCTGCAGGCCATGCTCCTGGGCGATGACGGCAGCCGCCGCTATTTCGCCATCAACATCGAACGCCTCCCGGCGGGCACGGTTCAATGCCTGAGCAGCCTTGGAACCTTTGTCCCCTTGCGTCGGCACGCGGCCGTGCTGCCAAGGCAAATGGCCGCCCTGCTCGGATACGCCCGCGCCGTCGCGGGATGGCACAGCCTGGCCCGCTACTGCGGCCTGTGCGGCCACCCCACCATGCCAAGGCCCGGCTCCCCGGCCCAGACATGCACCAATCCGGCATGCGGCGCGGTGCATTTTCCCCGCGTCAATCCGGCCATGATCGTCCTGGTGCACCACAGGGACAGCCAGGGTGACAGATGCCTGCTCGGCCGTCAGTCCCTCTGGCAGCCACGTGTCTACTCGGCCCTCTCCGGCTATGTGGAGCCCGGGGAAAGCGTGGAGGACGCAGTCCTGCGCGAGGTCATGGAGGAGACGGGAGTCACGGTGCGCGACATTCACTATTTTTCTTCCCAGCCCTGGCCGTTTTCCGGTTCGCTCATGCTCGGTTTTCATGCCCGCGCGACCAGCACTAAAATTCACATCGACGAGGACGAACTCGAGGACGCCCGCTGGTTCGCACGCCACGAAATCCCCGCCCTGCTCGATTCCGGCGAACTGGCCCTGCCATCGGCCGAAACCATCGCCCGGCATCTCTTCGACGCCTGGTATCTTGGCGGCGAAATCGGCCGGGACTGAAACCCTTTACCGTGCGGCAGGCAAACCACGCGGCAGGCCGGACCGGGTCAGATCATTGCATCCGCCCGATGATTATGGTTAAAGATATGAAAGCAGACTGCCGGTTTTGAAATATCACCACGGGAGAAAACCATGGGTAAAAAACTGCTCCTGGCCGGAGGCGGCCACGCACATATGACCATCCTGGCCCACATGCGGGATCTGGTCCGGGAAGGACACGAAGTAACCGTCGTACAACCATCCGATTTTCATTATTATTCCGGCATGGGTCCAGGCATGCTCGGTACGACCTACACTCCGGACGAGATCCGCTTCGCCACCCGCCAGGTTGTCGAAAGCATGGGCGGAACCTTCGTGCGGGACAAGGTCACGCACATAGACGCTAAGCAGCGCCAGGTCACCCTGGCCTCCGGCAGCACCCTGGAATACGACGTGCTGTCCTGCAACGCGGGCAGCTTCATCCCCTTTGACAACATCCACGGCGACACATCGAACATCTTCACTGTCAAGCCCATCGAACGGCTGCAGGAAGCGCAGCGGGCCGTGATCTCTCTCTGCGCAGCCAGGACCAAGCCCCATGTGGCCGTGGTCGGCGGCGGCCCGGCCGCGCTCGAAATCGCGGGCAACGTGCGCAAGCTCGCCAAACTGCGAGGGCGGCACGCGCCTCGAATCACCCTCTTTGCCGGACGCCAGCTCCTGGGCCGTTTTCCGGAAAAGATCCAGACCATGGCCCGGGACTCCCTCACTCTTCAGGACATCACTATCAATGAAGACGGCTACGTGGACGAGATCCGCAACGGCGTCATCATCCAGAACGGAAAACATCATCACCCGGACATGGTCTTCGTGGCCACGGGCGTGCACCCCTCACGGCTTTTTGCCGACTCGGGACTGCCCACGGGGGTCACGGGGGGGCTGCTGGTCAACGAATGGCTGCAAAGCGTGCAACATCCCGAAATTTTCGGCGGGGGCGACTGCATCGATTTCGAGCCCAAGGCTCTGGACAAGGTCGGCGTCTATGCCGTGCGCGAAAACCCGGTCCTGCTGCGCAATGTCCGCGCCGCCCTGAACGGGACCAGGCTGCAGCGCTTCGATCCCGGCGGAAGCTACCTGCTCCTCTTCAACATGGGCGACGACACGGCCATTTTCAGCAAGGGACCACTCATGTTCCGCAACTGGCTGGGATTTTTGCTCAAGGACTATATCGATCGACGCTTCATGCGTCATTTCCAGGCTCTTGAACGCTGAGGCAAGCACGATGGATCTGCTGCGGGTCACGGCCCTCGGCAAACGCTTCGGCGGCACTGAGGTCTTTCGAGACGTTAGCTTCGACGTGCCCAGAGGTAGCCTCGTCTCCCTGGTCGGGCCGTCCGGGGTGGGCAAAACGACCCTGCTGCACATCATCGCCGGGCTCGAGGCCGCCGAAAGCGGGACCGTCACCCACTTCGGCGGTAAGAGGGAAAGGCCCCAGGCCATTCTCGTCTTTCAGGATTACGTGCTCTTCCCGAACATGACGGTCTTCCAGAACATCGCCTTCGGCCTGAAGGCCCGGAAGATGAAGAGGGCCGCCATCCGGGACAAGGTCTTGCCCATGCTCGGCTATTTCCACCTTGAAGACAGGCGGGATGCCTATCCGTCAGAGCTCTCGGGCGGACAGAAGCAGCGCGTGGCCATTGCCCGGGCCATGGTCCTTGAACCCTCGCTCCTGCTTCTGGACGAGCCCTTTGCCAACCTCGACCGCAACCTGAAGATGGAGACGGCCCTCTTCATCCGCTCAACCCAGCGCAGCTTCGGCATCACCACGATCTGCGTGACCCACGACCTGCAGGAAGCGCTGGCCATGTCCGACCGCATCGGGGTCATGCTCGGGGGAAGCCTGCGCCAATACGCTCCGCCGCTGGACGTCTACCGGCGGCCCGTGGACATGGAAACGGCGCGCTTTTTGGGGCCGGTCAACACCATCACCGCCCCCCTGGCCCGCCTCCTGGGCCTTGAGACCTGCTGGCTGCGACCCGAGGCCCTGCGCCTGGAACCGGACCCGGACGGCCCCGCCGTCATCACGGCCACGCATTTTGCGGGGCACTACCTGTGCTACACGCTGCGTGTTCTGGACCAGGACCTCGTAGTCTACGCCCTGGAACCCATGGGGCAGCCAGGGGACAGGATGCACATCCGCGTTTCAAACCAGTATCCGCCCATCTTCAGCGGCTCTCTTCCGGAGGATTCATGCGCATAAGATTACTTTTCATCATACTCCTTGCGGCCCTGGCCACCGGATGCTCCGAGACTCCGGAACAGACCTCCGTGCTGCAACAGGACTTCGCGAGTCTGGAAAAGTCCGCGCGCGGCACCGAGGTACGCTGGCACATGTGGGGAGGCAGCGCACAGATCAATCAGTGGATCGACACTTTCGTGACCTCCGAGATGAAACGACTGCACGACATAACCGTGGTCCGTGTGCCCATGGATGCGCCGGTCTTCGTCAACAAGCTGCTGACCGAGAAGGCTGCGGGCAAGACCACCGGGACCATGGACCTCTTGTGGATCAACGGCGAAAATTTCAAGAACTCCATGCAGGCCGGCGTGCTCTTCGGGCCCTTCACGGACAGGCTGCCGAACTTCACGGCCTGGTATGACCCGCAAAAATCAGCCCATGATTTCGGCTATCCCGTGAACGGCTTCGAGGCACCCTACGGCCGGGCCCAGTTCGTCTTCGAATACGACACGGCCCGCACGCCAATGCCTCCGGCCACTCTGGCCGAACTTGCCGACTGGATCAGGGCCAACCCCGGACGCTTCACCTACCCGCAGCCCCCGGACTTCACGGGCTCGGCCTTCCTGCGTCAGGTCTTCTACGCCACCACGGGCGGTCACGAGCAGTACATGAACGGCTTCAACGCCGATCTCTATGCCGAGAACGCCCCCAGGACCTTTGCCTGGCTTGGCGAACTCAAGCCCCACCTGTGGCAGCAGGGGCGGACCTATCCCAAGGACGCCGCCGCGCTGGACACCCTGTTCGCGCGGGGCGAAATCGACATGGCCATGTCCTATCACCCGGCCCACGCGCAGATGAAAATCCTGGAAAAGACCTACCCGGAAACGGTGCGGACCTTTGTCCTGGCCGAGGGGGCCATCTTCAACACCCACTTCACGGCCATTCCCTTCAATGCCTCGAACAAGGCGGGCGCCATGGTCCTGGCCAATTTCCTGATGAGTCCCGAGGCCCAGCTCTCCAAATTCAGACCCGAAAACTGGGGCGACCTGCCCGCTCTTGAAGTTGCAAAACTCGAAGAGGCGCAGCGCAAGGCCTTTGACGAGGTCGACCTGGGCGCGGCCACTCTTGGAACGGATGTCCTCTCTGCGGCCGCCGTGCCGGAGATCAGCCCTGAATATCTGGAGCTTCTTGAAAGAGACTGGGACACGTTCATTCTCGGGCACTAAAATGCAACGCCGGATATTTCGGGGCCTTGCGCCCCTGCTGCTGCCATACTGCGCACTCTTCTGCGCAGGCATGGCCCTGACCCTGGCCCAGAGCCTGGGTCTCCTCCTGCCGCTGGGCACAGGGGAGGCGACCCTTGCCCACTACCGGGCCCTGTTCCAGGATCCGGCGATGGGTCTATCTCTGGGTCTGTCCCTGTTCGTGGCCCTCGTATCGGCGGCGGGCTCGGTCCTGGGCGGCACCGTCCTGGCCCTGGCCCTGTGGCGCATGCCCCCCGGACTGCGCCGGGTAGGCGTCATCTCCAAGGTCGGCCTCATCCTGCCTCATGTGGCGGTGGCGTTTCTGGTCCTTCTCTTCCTCGGCAGGACGGGGCTCGTGTCCTCCGCCCTTTTCCAGACGGGCCTCATCGCCTCCCCGGAAGAATTCCCGAACATCCTGCACACGGGCAGCGGACTGGGCATGATCATGGCATTTCTCCTCAAGGGCGTGCCGTTTTCCCTGCTGCTGGTCGGTGCCGTGCTCTTCGGTTTTGATGCCAGACTGATCCAGACGGCGCGCATGCTTGGAGCCGGTCCCTGGCGCACCTTCCGGACCGTGACCCTGCCCCGGCTCCTGCCCGCGATGCACAGCGCCTTCATCATCCTCTTTCTGTACGCCTTCGGTTCTTTTGACATCCCCTTCGTGCTCGGCGAATCGCACCCCGGCATGCTCTCCATCCGGGTCTACGACATTTTCTTCCTGAGGGACCTTGACCAGCGCCCGCTGGCCATGGCCATTCTGACACTCATGTTCCTCTTCGCCGCCCTTTTCGCCATGCTCTACAACCGCTTCGCAGCCTATCTCGACGGATGGAGGCGCAAGCTGTGAGACACGCCCCGACCATCATCGCCCTGGTCCTCATGTTCCTGCTGCCGGTCGTCGTGCTCATTTTGCAGGCCGGGGCTCCGGGCTGGCGATTTCCGGAACTCTGGCCGGAGCTTTCCCTCGACGGACTGCGCTTCCTCGCAGCCCGTCCGGGCCCCTTCCTGACCGCCCTGACCAGCTCGCTCGGCTATTCGCTGGCGACAGTGGCCCTGACGCTGGCCATGACCATCCTCCCGGCACAGGTGCTGGCCTTTGGGTCCTTTGCCGGAAAAAACCTGCTCGAAGGCCTGCTCCTGCTCCCGGCCCTGGTTCCGGCCATGACCTTCTCCATGGGCCTGCACTTCATCTTCATCAAGATCGGCCTGGCCGACACCGCGCCCGGCGTGATCCTGGTCCTGTCCATGATCAGTTATCCGTACATGCTGCGCGCCCTGACCACGGGCTATTCGCTCATGGGCCGCGAGTACGGAATCTGCGCCCGCAATCTGGGAGCATCGACGTGGACCGTCTTTCTGGAGGTGGAGATGCCGCTGCTGCTTCCGGCCATGGCCGCCGGCGGAAGCGTGGTCTTTCTGGTGGCTTTTTCCGAATATTTCCTGGTCTTCCTGATCGGAGGCGGCAGCGTTGCGTCCTTCACCGGCTATCTCTTCCCGCTCATCACCTCTTCCAACCGGGGCCTTGGCGCCCTGGTGACCCTGGTCTTCCTGGCAGTGCCCATCGCGCTCTTCATCGTGCTGGAGTTGGGGCTGTACAGATATTACCGCAAACGGCGGATGCGATAGGAGTTTACGCACGCGCGACTATACTTCATTTTCAAATTGAATTATAGTTGCAGCATGAAACGACTTCCGCTCATCACACACAGCCTCTTTGCCGAACTTGTCGACCAGTGCAGGTCGGAACCCCGCAACCCCGAAGTATGGCCGTTGAGCGGCAGCATTGTCACGGTGCCGGTCGGTGATCAGGAGCACTGGTATTTCCAGAAAAGCAGACGAACCACCTCCGGAAAATACCAGCAGCGCGAATATATCGGGCCTGTCGAGGATCAGGGTCTCGCCGCCAAGGTGGCTGCGTTCGAGGCGGCCAAGGCGGGATACAACGGACGCATGGAGATAATCAGCACGCTCAAGTCGTCAGGAGTTGCCGCGCCGACGGGCAAGCTGGCCAATCTTCTGCTTGGATTGCATGAGGCAGGCGTGCTTGAGCGGGCACTCGTAGTAGGGACCATCGCTTTCCAGGCATACGGCGCGATGCTCGGGGCAAAATTCGGGCAATCCGCATTTCACACCCTGGACCTCGACATGACCCAGGCCGAGACAATCTCCCTTGCGATGGGAAAAAATGTCAACATCCCGTTGCTGGAAGTGCTCACGGGGCTGGATGAAACATTCCGCGAAGTGCCCGGCATGGACCCGCGAACCCCGCCGGTGTCCTACATAAATCAAGATAAAATCCGCCTTGACGTGCTCATGCCCTTCACCGGTCCGGACAGGGGACCCATTCACTCCTTGAAACTCGGGAGTCATGGACAACCGCAAAGACTGCTCGACTACCTCGTGGTTGATCCAGTTGAAACGATCCTGCTCGTCGGCGGCGGCGCGCCCACTCAAGTCCCGTCCCCCGCACGCTTCGCACTGCACAAGATAATCGTCTCGCAACGACGGAATTCGATCGAAACAGCCAAAAAGCGCAAGGATCTGCTCCAGGCGCAACAGCTCATCGAACTGCTCCTTGAAGATGACCCGGATGCACTGCGCAGCGCTTATAAAGACCTCAAGGGTCGGGGGCCGAAATGGAACGCGTATTTTAAAGATGGGGTTGGGGGACTTGGAAATGTGGCTGTCAAACAGAGTCTTGCCGAAACCTGCGAGATATATTGATAATTATTCGAGTTGTAGCGTTCATTCCTTGTAACGGAACTAGCCGAACAATCCAAAGAAAGACAATATTAATATTGATACAATTTCAGTCGAGTGATTGGTTTTAATCTATATGTTTACTGATAAAAGATCTAGACGTGATAGATTTTTTAGATGTGGCATGGCTAAAAGATATTATAATATGCATACATCGATAATGAATTTAATCATTAAATAATATTAATTTAAATCCACAAATAATCTAACACTACAATCATTTATAATGACAAAATCATTTATTGATAAAATCAGAACAAATTCAATTGTTACACCTGTTAAAAAAATTTTAATCTCGAAAAATGCGATGAAAATTAGCGATTGACAGAAAATAAAACTGAAAAATGTGAAAATGCATATAATCTGAAATAGTTTCAAATTCTATTTTCCAAAATATTAGAAATGAATTAGAAAAACTATATAATAAAAGTTCAAAGATAACAAATGAAAACTTATTGATGTTATACATCGGCATAGCAAATCGTGACAGATCAATTTTTTCAAAAATATTAACGAATGAAAAAATTAAAACTAATATTTTTTAGTTCAACGTTTTCAAATAACGCTGTTGAAAATGAAATAACAGCAATGGAACTTGCTGATGGTTGTGTTGACGGAATATCACATGCTATACATAATTGCATGCTTAGAATAAAAAAATCTGCTTTTTTCAAAAAAACAGGTCCTTCCGGAATTGCTGTGGGTAAATGACTTGATTAGGAGTCTTCTCACGGAGGACGCCGATGAGAGACACCGAACTTTACGCGCAGATTCTTGGAGTCAAAGCCCCTTGGTTTGTTGATAAGGTTGATCTGAAAGTATCCGAGAATAGTGTTGATATTTGGTTAGATCATGGCCCAGGGGAGCGCTGGCCCTGCCCAGAATGCGGCAAGCTTCTGCCCTGTCGGGACCATGCAGGGGAACGAGTCTGGCGCCATCTGGATACGTGTCAGTTCAAGATGTTACTTCATGCCCGAGTTCCGCGAGTGGAATGTCCGGAGCATGGAGTGCACCAGGCGCTTGTGCCCTGGGCTGAACCACGGTCGCGCTTCACGTTGCTCATGGAACGCTGGATCATAGATGTGCTCACAGAGCGCACGACAGTGGAAGGCTCTCGGCGCTTGCTGAAACTCACATGGGATGAGGTTTGGGGAGTAATGGAGCGGGCTGTTCGACGAGGCCTTTCACGCAAGGAGGCCCGTCCGATTCATTATCTCGGAGTGGACGAGAAAGCATTCCGCAAAGGGCACTCCTACATGACCATCGTCTGCGATCTTATGCGAAGCACGGTCGAGCATGTTTCTGAAGAGCGGAAGAAGAGCAGCCTGGAGGAATATTACCGCAGGCTCTCGCCAGGCCAACTGGAATCCATAAGGGCCATCGCGATGGATATGTGGGAGCCATATTTCACGGCGACCATGGCGCATGTGCCGGATGCCGGAGCCAAAATCGTCCACGACAGATTTCATGTCATGGAAAATATCCTGACTTTCTGCCGCCACCGGATCACCAACGGCGTCGCCGAAGGGTTGAACAGCAAGATCATGAGCATCAAGCGAAAGGCGTGTGGGTACAGCAACAAGGATCATTTCAAGACGGCGATCTATTTTTTCTGCGGCGGACTCGATCTGTACCCGAGTTCAGTTTGAACTCGTTACCCACAGAGTTTCCGGAAGGACCAAAATTTAGAGTGGACAGTTTTGACAGCAGTTGTCCACGGATTCAGGTTGAAAAGAGTGGTTTGATTCCACGTTAATCCAATAAACGTAGTCGATGCGAAAATTCACAAAGGAAATAATATGGATCTAATCATATCAATTACATTGTTTTCAATTTGTATTTCAAGTTTTTTTATAAATAAGAAATATTTGTTTTCTATGATTATTTGTATGTGGATATGGTATTTAGTTCAATTTGTAGCGATCACGCCTCTAGATCCAAAGTATATAATTATATTGTATGGCATATGCTTTGTTCCATCGATTATCGTCTCTATTCGAAGTAATAATAGATTTTATGGATATTTTTCTGCTTTTTTTAAATTTTTAATGCTTTTAATTTGTTTTATTTTTATTGTGATGTCTTCTTTGGTGATGTCGTATTATCATGTATACGGTCAATTTGGGGAGACTCAGCTTCTTGGAGTTCTTCAAACAAACGTCAATGAGTCTTTAGAGGGTTTGAAAATATTTGTGGGGTTAAGATTTTTTGTATACTTCATATTATTTTGCACTTTAATCAATATTCCAGGTATTTTAAGTAGATTTTCACGTATTAAATGTAGTAATTTAAATAATTTGAAATTATCTGTAAGATTTGCGATGAGCTTATTGTCAGTTGTTTATGTAGCTTATGTGTGTCTACATCAAGATTTTGACCAAAAGAATATGATGGTAAGACTTGTAAAGTCATATTTTAAAACATATAAAAGAAGTTTTGAAATTGTCGAGCAGAGAAAGAGTATTCAAGTGCCCGATTATGTATTGAGGTCTGTTGCGGAAAATAAAACGATCATTCTTGTCGTAGGAGAGTCAGTTACCAGGAATCATATGGGAGCATATGGGTATTTCAGAGATACGACACCTTGGCTGAATCAACAGGTTGAAGAGGGAAAGGCTCTTTTATTTGAAAACGCATTTTCATCCCACGCACTTACTGCGTTGACTGTTCCCTTGATTTTAAGTGAATCCGGGCAAAAACATTTTGATGATATTCCAACTCTTCCTTCTGTCATAAATATTTTAAGTAAATTCAATTTTAATACATACTGGTTTTCAAATCAAGGTCAGCTCCAGGGAGCATTATACTTGTTTCCACTTTTGAATGAATCTAAATTTAAGTATTTTTCCACTGTGCAATATTTAAATAGGTCTAAAAAATATGATTTTGAGTTGATTGATCATATTCGAAAGAACGTCGACTTTTCAAAATCAAATTTTGTTGTCGTTCACTTGATGGGAAGTCATTTTCATTACAAATATAGGTATCCTAAAGATTTCACTCCTAATCTTCAGGACATTGAGATTGGGTTTTACGGAATTCATAAACCAGACAAGATAGATAAAATCGATTCTTATGATAAAAGTATTGCATACACAGATTATTTTTTGGAATCATTGTCAAAAACATTTAAAGATGATGATAATGTAGCAATTGTATATGTTAGTGATCATGGTGAAAGTGTGGTTGGAAATTTCCAACACGATTATTCTAAAGAAATGAATACAGATATATTTTCTATTCCTTTTTTTGTATGGACTTCAAATGGATTTATAAATAATTTTAAAAGTGATTTAAATATCTTAATGAAATATGTTGGTAATTATTTTACGAATGATAGGACGAATGATATTATCAAGTATTTATCTGGAATTGACGTTAAGTTGAGTGATGTTTTTTATTCTAGCTATGAGGATGTATATATATTACATGGCAAGAAAAAATTACAAGACATCACTACTGGAGTCATTAAGGATAATGTTGAGAGAATCAGATCGCATTTCGACAGTCTCTGTATTTCAGGAAAAACAAACACTCTTAAAAAAATTATGATCGCAGAAGAAAGCGGGTTTGATGGTGTTGAAATTGATTTAATGTATGACGAACTTAGTGAAAATTTATTAGTCGCTGATCAACATAAAAATTCAGGCTTGGCTCTGAATATTTATTTAAATCAAATGAAAAATTGGAACTATAAACGTCTTTTGCTTCGAATAAATAATATTTCTCATGATAATTATGCCAGAGTATTGGCAATATTAAATAATTTGAATGTCAATTATAATATAATTGACAAAACATTGCTCTTACTTCCTCTTGATAAGACGATGTCGAGTATGGGTAATTGGAATTTGTTGCGAAATTTTGATATATATAATAAGGGTGATGATAAAAATTGCATATATTTATTAAACAGAGAAGAGATTGATATTGATTTTAATAAGTTCATTTCAGGAGGAAAATTTGTTTATTTTTTAGATGATTTGAATATTATTAAGAAAACTAATATGATGATGGGTAGCAACACTTTCGATTTCGTTGTTTACAAGGTTGTCACTGATGGCGAACTTTAGTCTTTATGGAAGCGGCCAATGTTGCCGAAGACGTTAGCATGTCTATTAGGTCCTTCCGGAATTGCTGTGGGTAAATGACTTGGTTAGGAGTCTTCTCACGGAGGACGCCGATGAGAGACACCGAACTTTACGCGCAGATTCTTGGAGTCAAAGCCCCTTGGTTTGTTGATAAGGTTGATCTGAAAGTATCCGAGAATAGTGTTGATATTTTTGGTTCTTCGACGTTTAATGTGGAATTGACCGACCTCGCCCAGTTTGGATAGCCCTCCCTCAGGAGGATTGCCATGCTTGCCGAACAAATATTCGCCTTGGGTCTTGGTCTCACGCCACCTTGGAAAGTTATGAGTCAACGCCTTGATACAGAACATACGCCAACCAAGCTCCATCTGGAGATCGGTGCCGACCGTGGAGCGCTGTATCCGTGCCCTGAGTGCGGGACCGCGTGCAAGGCGCATGACTTCAAGGAGTACACGTGGCGGCATCTCAACTTCTTCCAGCATCATTGCTACCTTACGGCCCGACTCCCGAGAATCAACTGCCCGGAACACGGAATCCGACGAGTGCAAGCACCATGGGCCAGGGAAGGCAGTCGCTTCACTCTGCTTTTTGAGCAGGTGGTCATGAGCCTCGTCCGCGAGATGCCGGTCAACGCCGTGGCCCGCCACGTTGAGGTCACGGACAAGCGCTTGTGGCGCATCGTCCGCCACGATGTGTCCAAAGCCATCGCCGCACTGGACCTGAAGAGCCTCAAGGCAATCGGCCTGGACGAGACCGCATCCAAGCGAGGCCACAACTATATTACCGTCTTCATCGACCTGGACCGATCCGACAAGCCCGTGATCTTTGCGACTCCCGGCAAGGGCAAGGATTGCCTGACGAAGTTCTGCGCGTTCATCGAAGCCCATGAGGGTCGTCCCGAGAACATCGTCGAAGTTGTCTGTGACATGTCGCCGGCGTTCCTCTCCGCAGTCGAACAGGAGTTCAAGTCCGCCTCGGTGACAGTCGACTGGTTCCATGTAGTCCAGCTCTTCACCAAGGCCGTAGATGACGTCAGAAAGCTAGAAGCCAGGCAGACAAAGCTGCCGGACCACACCCGTTGGGCCGTGCTCAAGGGCGCTGAAAAAGAGCGCACGCAGCACCAAGAAAATGCTCTCCTGGAGCTCGTCGAGCAGGGTTTCGCTACCGCTAAGGCCTACCGTGTCAAAGAACTTCTGCGCTGGGTGCGGCGGGCCGAATCAAAGCAGGCCGCCAAGTGGCGCATCACTCATTTTCTCAAGCATGCGGCGGAGTATGCTGCCAACTGCCCGCTCCTGGAGCCTGTGCGGAGCGCACTTGCAAGCTTCGAGAGGCACTTGCCGCGAATACTTCATCGTTGGCACTCCTTGCACACCAATGCGAGGCTTGAAGGCTACAATGGCCTTTTCCAGGCGGCGAGAGCCAGAGCCCGAGGATACCGAAATGTGGAGAACTTCATCACCATGGTCTACCTGATCGCGGCTCCGATTCAGGTCTTGGTGACTTCATGAATTCCACATTAAACGTCGAAGAACCCTATTTTTTGATGTCGGTCGGGCAGACGTCATCCTTGAGACAATAGCTTTCCACGAATCGGCCGATCTGAACGCCCATGTGAATGCATTTTTTCCCGGCCAGACAGTCCTCGACATCCTTCTTGTCCAGATGGGTATCCAGAGAGTGTTCGTCGTGCGTGAATTCCACCACCCAAGCTTCGGTCTTTTCGTCGTAAAAACACGATGTCTGGATGCCGTTCTTCTCGATCTCCGGATACATTTCCCTGATCCTCGCCAAGAGTTCGCTCGCTTTCACCTGCATTGTCGCCTCCTTCATTTCGCGGTCCGAACAGTCAAAAGAATCACAAGTCATAGCATCACTTGTCAGACTTTAGACGAAAACACAATTACGGACCAAATTTTACGGGTTACACAGGGCGAAGCTAAAAAAATGATCGGGGGCCGTTCCGGACTACCGACCGGGCCGGTCCAGCACGCAGATCGTCTTGTCTTCAGGATCGAAGACCTCGTCCAAAATGGAATCCACATGGTCACGCCGACGGCTGAAAATCTTCGCGCAGCATTCCTCAAGCGTCGCACGCGCCTTGGCGTCCAGCGGTAGATCCGGAAAATCGGGCAAATCTAAGTCCTCGAATACCAGAGGCGCGAAGGCCAGGTCCCGGTCCAGGGTCCAGGTCTGTCCACCGCCGCCGGTCACGGACTCCTTGAACACCTGGGTCTGATCCATGCGCTTGGCGAAGGCCAGGGATTCGGAGGGTCGGTTGGATTCGTTGACGGACTTGATGCGGGTGTTGATCTCGTCGCACAACTTGCGCAGATGATCATGATTGACGGATATCATCACCCGGCCGGGATGCAGCGGGTCGGAGTAGGGAGCCCCGTGCATATAGGACTCGATCATGCGCGCCAACGGTTCGTAGATCTCCCACACGGTCTTGGCGAAAAGGCCCTTGCGGGTGAAACTGCGCGGCCTGCGGAATTGCAGGCTGCAAACCTTGTGCGTGTAGAGGGTCGGATCATCAAGGGTCACGCCCAGCGAATCGAAAAGAAAGCGTGTGTCGGCCTCGTTCCCGAGCAGGCAGTTGAGACCAGCGAACCAAGACCGGATGTTCTCAACCTGGGTCTTGAGCTTGGCGGCTTGAGACTCGAAAAAAGCGATCTCATCCTCAAGGGCCGTGCGCGCCCCGAAAAACGTATCCGCCGCCTCGCGCAGTCCCTCTTCCACCAACGCGTTGCCCCATTCATCCAGAAGTCCCATGCGCCCCCCGTTCAGTGCTTATTTACGGCGACTCTACGCACCCCAATCAGTCCTGACAAGCGCGCTTCCGATCTTTGATTGACAGGCTCAAGGGCTGGCTATAGTACTTTGTGAAATTTTTTACAGGAGGTTTACGCCTTGAATATTCTGATTTTCGGACCCAATGGCAGTGGCAAGGGAACCCAGGGCTCCCTGGCGAAGAAGAAGTACGATCTGGACCACATCGAGTCCGGCGCGATTTTCCGCAAGCACATCGGCGGCGGCACTGAGCTTGGCCTGAAGGCCAAGGCTTACATCGATCGCGGCGAGCTCGTTCCCGACGACATCACCATCCCCATGGTCCTCGACGTACTCAAGAACGCGAGCCCCAACGGCTGGCTGCTGGACGGCTTTCCCCGCTCCATCGTGCAGGCCCAGAAGCTGTGGGAAGCACTGCAGGCCGACGGCGTAAAGCTGGACTTCGTCATTGAAATCCTCCTGCCCCGCGAAGTAGCCAAGAACCGCATCATGGGTCGTCGCCTCTGCAAGAACGACAACAACCATCCCAACAACATTTTCATCGACGCCATCAAGCCCGACGGCGACAAGTGTCGCGTCTGCGGCGGCGAGCTCACCGCCCGTGCCGACGACCAGGATGAAGACGCCATCGACAAGCGCCACAACATCTACTACGATGCCAACACCGGCACCTTGGCGGCTTCCTATTATTACAAGAACCTGTCCAAGGAATTCGGCTTCAAGTACATTGAACTCGACGGCGAAGGTTCCATCGACGACATCCGCGCCACCCTCATGGCTCAGCTGTAAGCCAGGCGTTCATCTCAAGAAGAGGAAAGGCGGGGCAAGCCCCGCCTTTTTTATTTATCATGACACTTCAGATCGGCAGAATCGACTATCTCAACATCTGGCACATTTTCCACCTTCTGGCCAAAACCTGCCCCGAAGGTCCGGACTTTCACTATGTGCCCGATCACCCCAGCAAACTGAACCGGGCCTTGGCCGAGGGCGAACTGGACATCTCGCCGTCCTCTTCTTTCGAATATCTTCTCCACGCCGAAAACTATGTTCTCCTTCCCGGAGCCTCGATCTGCGCCCAGAAGGAAGTCCAGAGCGTCCTCTTTCTCTCTCCGGCTCCCCTGGAAGAACTGCCAGGGTGGCTGGCCCGCAACCCGGGTCCTGTCTGCCTGACCGGGGCATCGGCCACCTCCACCGCCCTTCTGAAAATTCTGTGGCTCCAGAAATGGAAGCTGCCCGAGCCGCATTGGATGACCGTCGAACCCGGACACGGCCTGTCCACCGGACGCCCCTTCCTGGAGATCGGCAACCTCGCCCTGCGCCATTTCGTTGATCCGCCTGCGGGCTACCATATCGTCGATCTGGCCACCGAGTGGGCGAACTGGACCGGACTGCCTTTTGTTTTCGCGGTCTGGATCGTACGCCGGGCGCTGTCCGCCACCGCTCGAGAACAGCTGGCACGCCTTCGCTTGCACATAAACGCCATTACCGCCGATCTGGACAGCCATTTCGATGCCCTGTCCCGCCTGCCCGAGCTTCCGGCCTGGCTGACCAGTCCGAACCTGTTTCGTTACTGGCTCGCCATGAGTTACGGGCTGGGCCCCGCCGAACAGGCCTCCCTGGCCCTCTTTGGCGAGCGCTGCACAAAGCAGGGACTGCTGCCCGGCATGCCGGGGCTACGCTGGTTCGACGCCTGAAGCCATCCGCGACAATCCCCTTGGACTCACGAATCACCGACTCAGCGCCACCGGCCCTTCCCCGACCTCAAGTTTTCATGTACTCTAGCCGATAAGATTGATCAGGCGTCATGTTCCGACACGAAAGGGAGGAGTTATGGACATTGAAGGGACCCTTGGGGGCATCTCCCAGGGCTACGCAAAGCAAACCTTCGGAGCCGCCGTGGTCGGGAAAACCCTCGACTACATGAACGGCGCAGGCGCCTCGAATGCTCAGCCCTTTGACAGGGAAACATTCGGGGCGGCCGTGGTCACCAAAACGCTCGATACCATGAACGCGAACACGAACCGTCATCAAAACAGGACCCAGGACTCATACTCGTTTCAAAAGGATGTGCTCATGCCCACCTATACGGGCCGGGGCACCATTCTCGACGATATGGGATGAGAAACGGAACATGACGCTCATTGCGGGAAAGTCCCGCAATCTGGCCCCGGGTGCGTGCATCCGGGGCCTTTTGCATTTCTTGGGTGCGCGCAAATTCAAGTTTTTCGCCGATCGTCCGATACATCAAACAGGGCATGGACGCCCCTTTTGACGCAATACCCGTGGCCATGGACGGCCGAGGAGGCGAAGATGAGTTTGCGCGTGGACAAACCCCAGGCTCAGGGAAGATGGAGAGAAGGCCAGCTTTCCTGGGACATGGGACATCAAAAAAAGAGACAGCAGAAGAACCAGTCCCCTGACAGCGAAACGTCCGGCAAGGATACGGAAGGCGGATCGCTGTACAATTCCAAGGGAGACCTCATCCCTCTTTCCTCTTCCCTGAAAACCGGCACCTGATCACAGGGCGCGCTCCGCCGCGTCCTCAAGACGAAGCAAGGCCAGCAGGTCCTCGTGAACGAGGCCGTTGGTGGCCACGATCATGTGGCCGCCAAGGCCGTACGCTCCTTCCAGACCGCCGACCTTCCCCCCGGCTTCCTCCACCAGCAGCCATCCGGCTGCGGTGTCCCAAGGCTTCAGACCGGTCTCGTAGTATCCCTCGAACCGTCCGCAGGCCGTGTAGGCCAGGTCCACGGCCGCCGAACCCAGACGCCGGATGCCCTGGGAAGCGAGCAGCACCCTTTGCAGCCGCAGGCAGATCTGATCCACCTCAGTATAAAAGGAATAGGGGAATCCCGTGGCGATGAGGGAATTCTGCATGCTTGCCTCGCGACTTACGCCGATGCGGGTCCCGTTCAGAAAAGCGCCCTGGCCGCGCACAGCCCAGAAAAGCTCTTCGAGCATCGGCACGTAGACCGCGCCCATCTCAACCCGTCCGTCCTTCCACAGGGCCACGGACACAGCCACAATGGGCAGGCCGTGAGCGTAGTTGGTGGTGCCGTCCACCGGGTCGACGATCCAGGTCAGCGCGCCGGGAGCGAGGGATTCGTGCGACTCCTCGGCCAGGACCGTCGAGCCGGGAAGCAATGCCGGCAAACCCTCAAGCAGCAGCTTCTCCACCGCCAGATCGGTCTGGGTGACCAGATCGATGCGCCCCTTGAAGGTGATCTCCTTGGCGTCGCTCCACTGCGCACGCACCACACCGCCCGCCTGCCGCACGCAGGCCAAAAAACCGTCCACCAACTGTTTATCCATGATTTCCCTCCGTTTACTGAATTCTGCTTGCGCTTCGTCTTCAGTCCGGTAAATATGCAACTTGAAAAAGCAACTTGTGTTTCCTGCCTTCGCCCCGCCGCCACCTTGTTCCCGCTCCGGGGTGCGACAGACCTGAAAAAAACACAAGCCCCAAGCCTCTGCCTCTTCCCCAAAATCATTGAGGAATCGCCGAGGCGACCGGGAGCCGCTGCACCCGCCGCGGCCAACAGTCAGCCCAAGGATCGGACTTATGCTTATCGGAATCGATGTCGGAGGAACCCACACGGACGGCGTCTGCATCCGGGACGGCCGGGTGGAAGCCATGGCCAAGGTCCCCACGGATCACGACAACCTGCTCGCGACCATCACCGAGGCGTTGTGCGCCATCCTGAAGGATTGCAAAGGCGCGGAAATCCGCACCATCAACCTGAGCACCACTTTGTCCACCAACTCCATCGTCACCGGCCACACCGAAAAAGTGGGCATGTTCGTCATTCCCGGACCGGGAATCGACGCGGGAGCATACGCGCTGGGCAGCCAGTACCATATCCTGTCAGGATGCGTCGACCATCGCGGAGCCATCTCCGCCAAGGCCCGGGTGGACCAGATCAAACCCATGGCCGCGCGCTGTCGCGAAGAGGGCATCCGCGTCTACGGAGTAGTGGGCAAGTTCTGCACGCGCAATCCCGAACAGGAAACGGCCATTGCCGAGGCCCTCGCCCCGCAAGCCGATTTCGTGACCCAGGGACACCGCGTGTCCGAATCCCTCAATTTCGGACGGCGCATCAGCACCGTCTATTACAACTCGGCCGTCTGGCGCACCTTCAACGCCTTTGCCGACGCCCTTGAGCAGAGCCTCAAGGACCTCAGCATCCAGGCCGACATCAACATCGTGAAAGCCGACGGCGGGACCATGCCCCTGAAGCTGGCCCGGGAGATTCCGGTGCAGTCCATCTTCTCCGGGCCTGCCGCCTCAGTCATGGGCATCCTCAGCACCTCTCCGGTGCAGGAGGACGCGCTGATCCTCGACATCGGCGGCACGACCACGGACATGGCCGTGCTCCTGGACGGCGTCCCGCTCCTTGAGCGCGACGGCATCTCCATCGGCGAACACCCCACCCTGGTGCGGGCGCTCAAGGTCGAATCCATCGGCATCGGCGGCGACTCGTTCATCAGCTCCCGCGACGGCCAGTTGCGGGTCGGACCGGATCGCCACGGCCCGTGCATGGCTGCCGGCGGGCCCGCCCCGGCGCTCATGGACGCCATGAACGTCCTCGGGCACGCCTCTTTCGGCGACCGGGAGCGCTCGGCCAAAGGCATCAAGGAAGTGGCCATGACCCAGGGCCTGTCCGCCCGCGAATGCGCCGAACAGGCCGTCAGTCTGGCCATGGACATCCTCAAGAAAAAGGTTGCGGCTTTCCTGGCGGCCATCAATGCCCGCCCGGTCTACACCATCCAGGAAATCCTGGAAGACCGGATCGTGCGCCCCAAGAGCATCCTGCTCATCGGCGGTCCGGCCGTGGCCATGGTCCCGCTCCTGGAAGAAGCCTTCGGCCTGCCCGTGGTGGCCCCGCAGCACGCGGAAGTGGCCAACGCCATCGGCGCATGCCTGACCCGGCCGACCCAGTCCCTGGTCCTGACCGTGGACACCTCGCGCGGCAGTTTCACCGTGCCGGGCCTTGGTATCCACAAGACCGTCAAGCGCACCTACACCCTTGAAGAGGCCGTGCACGACGCCACCACCATGCTGCGGGCCGAACTGGACCGTCAGGGCATTCCCGCCGAGGAAGGCGACATCCAGGTCATCCAGGCCGATGCCTTCAACATGGTCGAGGGGCACTACACCATCGGCCGCAACATCCGTGTCCGCTGTCAGATGCGACCCGGCGTCACCACCATCCTGGCATCCTGAACGGAGGGACCATGCTCACCGCACAATCAAGCCTCGGCATCATTTTCTTCCCGGCCTTCGACTGGGCCATCTCCCCCACCCATCCCGAGCGGGAGGAGCGACTGCTCTACACCCAGGACCAGTTCCGGGAAGAGGGCATCTTCGACATCGAGGGCATCCGCGAATATCGCCCCCTGGTGGCCGAGGAAAAAGACATCATGCGCGCCCATTTCTGCTTTCCCAGCGTGAAGTCCGTGTGCACGGATTCGCATTTCATATCGGCCGGAGGAGTGATCCGCGCGGCCCAACTGGTCATGCAAAAGGAACGGCAACGCGCCTTCGCGGTGGTCCGGCCTCCCGGGCACCATGCCATGCGCACGGTTCACGGCAGCCGCGGCTTCTGCAACATCAACATCGAAGCGGTCATGATCGAATGGATCCGCGAGAACTACGGCAACCTGCGCGTGGCCATCATCGACACGGACTGCCACCACGGCGACGGCACCCAGGACATCTACTGGCATGACCCGGACGTGCTCTTCATCTCGCTGCATCAGGACGGCCGCACCATCTACCCCGGCACGGGCTTCCCCTCGGAGTCCGGCGGCCCCAAGGCCCTGGGCCGAACCATCAACGTGCCCATGCCCCCGCGCACCTCGGATGAAGGCTATCTCATGACCGTGGAGAGGATCGTCATGCCCATCCTCGATCACTTCAAACCCGACCTGATCATCAACTCCGCCGGGCAGGACAACCATTTCTCCGACCCCATCACCAACATGAACTTCACGGCCCAAGGCTACGCCAAGCTCACCCAGATGCTCAAACCCGACATCGCGGTGCTCGAAGGCGGATACGCCATCAAGGGCGCGCTGCCCTACGTCAACCTGGGCATCAGCCTGGCGCTGGCCGGAGTGGATTTCTCCGCCGTGCAGGAACCCGATCTGGACCGGGAGAAGATTCGCGAACAAAAATCCACCATCGACTATCTCGAAGCCCTGTGCGACCAGCTGCCGGAAGTCTACTTCAACCCCAGACCCTCTGAAGCCGTACGCGAGAACGGATATTTCACGCGTCGCCGCTCCATCTACTACGACACGGACGACATCACCGAGACCCAGGTCGAGCGTCTCAAGGACTGTCCGCACTGCCCGGGACTTCTCATCGTCGAGAGCGAAACCGCGAAGACGCCCAAATCCCTGGGGCTGCACGTACCGGTGCAGGGCTGCGACATGTGCAGCCAGGAAGCCGAGGAGCGTTTCGCCAAATCCCGCCAGGCAGGATACGCCCACGCCCAGCTCTCCGACCGCGTGACCAAAAGATACGAATACGCCAAATAAAAGGCGCCGGGCAGAGGGCTCCCCTCTGCCCGCCCCCCTTCCAAACGACGCTGATCATGCCCTGAGCCCATCCCCCTGCCTTCTGATTTCATTTACTTTCGACCATTCAACATCAGGATGGATTCCCGCCTTCGCGGGAATGACTACTTTTTGCTGCGATAGATTGAATTCTGGATGGCGACATCAATAACGCTCATTGACGCATCAACTCAACTCTACGAAATTAAAGAAGAAGTCATTGCCTTCACAACGCAACGACGGAGCCTCAAACGTCCGGCAGCGTTGCGGGGTGTTTCGGGCAAGGGTCGGCGACTGTCTGACCGATCCAGGCATCGTTTGTTCAGCCGTCGCGTGTCGTCCAGAGCGCGAGCCGCTGTTCAGAGGGGCGACGGCTGAACTCTACGAGGCCGAAGAGGGAGTTTCGGCGGCCCTTGCCCGAAACGCCCCGCAACGCTCACTCGGTGTCCGACATAGTCATCATCGCAAACCACCTCATCCTCACCTTTACAACCCCACCCGATCCACATAAAGCTACCAACCACAAGCTGGGGGAGCCCGATGGGCTGAGAGGGGACACGTTCCCGACCCTTACGACCTGACGCAGATTATGCTGCCGTAGGGAAGCTGGTTCCGGAAAACACCCATTCATCGAACCGCGCCCCATCCGGCGCGGTTTTCTTTTTTGCGCTCCGCCCGGCCTGCAACAAAAACGCGGAGGCACCCATGCACATCACCGTCAACGGACGCACCCAGGACATGGAATCCGGCCAGACACTGCAAGGCCTGATCCTGTCCATGAACCTCGATCCATCCGTGGTCGTGGCCGAACTGAACCAGAGCATCGTGCCCGGCGACAAATTCGCCTCCACCAGCCTTTGCGACGGCGACCGGCTGGAACTGCTGAGCTTTGTCGGCGGCGGCTGACCCTGCCCCGGCAATGACGACCAGACTCCTTTCCCACACCGCAAACAGCGAGAATCACCATGGAACATACCGACATTTTTGAAATCGGTGGCAAGCGCCTGAGCAGCCGCCTGTTCACCGGCACGGGCAAGTACGGCAACGACGCGCTCATCGCGCCTGTGTGTGAGGCCTCCGGCTCCGAGGTCATCACCGTGGCCCTGCGCCGGGTGGATCTGGACGGCAAGACGGATAACGTCATGAAGCATATCCCCTCACACATGACCCTGCTGCCCAACACCTCCGGGGCGCGCAACGCCGACGAGGCCGTACGCATCGCCCGACTGGCCCGGGCCATGGGCTGCGGGGACTGGATCAAGATCGAGGTCATTTCCGACAACCGCTACCTGCTGCCCGACGGATACGAGACCGCCAAGGCTACGGAAATCCTGGCCAGGGAAGGCTTCGTGGTCCTGCCGTACATGAACCCCGACCTCTACGTGGCCCGCTCCCTGGCCGATGCCGGGGCGGCGGCGATCATGCCGCTGGGCGCGCCCATCGGCACCAACCGGGGCCTTCGAACCGAAGAGATGATTCGCATCCTCATCGAGGAAATGGAGCTGCCCATCATCGTCGACGCGGGCATCGGCGCTCCCAGCCAGGCCTGCCGGGCCATGGAGATGGGGGCCGCGGCCTGTCTGGTCAACACGGCCATCGCCACGGCCTCGGACCCCGTGCTCATGGGCCGGGCCTTCGGGCGGGCGGTGACGGCCGGACGCGAAGCCTGGCTGGCCGGACCCGGGGCGGTCGCCACCCTGGCACAGGCTTCCTCGCCCCTGACCGGATTCCTGGACCGGACGGAAGGCGCGTCATGAGCTTTCTGTCCGAAGCCCAGCGTCTGGGCCAAACGCCCCTGCATCTCGAAAACGTGAGCGAGGATGACGTGCGCCGTGCCGTCGGCCTCCCGCGCGTCGATGCATCCGCATTCGCGGCCCTGCTCTCCCCGGCCGCAAACAAGCACTTGGAGACCATGGCCGCCCGTGCCCACGCGCTGACCCTGAGCCATTTCGGCCGCACGGTGAGCCTGTTCACCCCGCTCTACGTCTCCAACCACTGCGCCAACCACTGCCGCTATTGCGGCTTTGCGGCCCCGAACAGCATTCCGCGCAGCCAGCTCAGCCTGGACGAGGTCCGGGCCGAGGGCGAGGCCATCGCCGCCACGGGGTTAAAGCAGCTGCTCCTTCTGACCGGAGAGGCCCCGCGCAAGGCGGGCGTTGCGTATCTGGAAGCCTGTGTGCAGGTCCTGCGTCCCCTGTTTCCCTCCATCTCCGTGGAGGTCTATCCCATGGAAACGGCGGATTACGCGCGGCTGACCCGGGCGGGCGTGGACGGGCTGACGGTGTTCCAGGAAACCTATGACCCGGTCCTCTACGCCGAGCTGCACCCCGCCGGGCCCAAGCGGGACTACGCGTTTCGGCTGAACACTCCGCAGCGAGGAGCCGAGGCGGGCATGCGCGTGGTCAACATCGGGGCGCTCCTGGGCCTGACCGACTGGCGGCAGGAAATTTACGCCGTCGGCCTGCATGCGGCCTGGCTGCAAAAACGCTATCCCGGCGTGGACATCGCCGTGTCCCTGCCACGCATGCGCCCCCATGTAGGAGCGTTTCAGCCGGCGTGCATCGTTTCCGACCGGGAGCTGGTGCAGGCCATGACCGCCCTGCGCATTTTCCTGCCGCGCCTGTCCATCACCATCTCCACTCGCGAAGCTCCAAGCTTTCGCGACAACATCCTGCCGCTGGGCGTTACGCGCATGTCGGCAGGGGTCAGCACCGCCGTGGGCGGACACGCAAAACCCTCAAAGACCGGACAGTTTGAGATCTCCGACCCGCGCAGCGTGGCCGAGATCGAGGCCATGCTGCGAGCCCGCGGCTACCAGGCCGTATTCAAGGACTGGGAACCCATCGAGGCCAGCGCGTGAACACCTTTGAACATGGGCTGACGCGTTATCTAGGCGAGGGCTTTCTCTCCTTCCTGCGTTCCGTGCGGATCGGGATCATCGGCGCCGGGGGGCTCGGTTCCAACTGCGCCGTGCACCTCGTGCGCTGCGGATTCACGAACCTCGTCCTGGCCGACGCGGACGAGGTGGAACCTTCCAACCTCAATCGCCAACATTTCACGCTGGCCCAGGTCGGCCGCCCCAAGGTCGAGGCCCTGCGCGACAACCTCACGGCCATAAACCCGGCGGCCAGGATCGAGGCCCTTCATCTGCACGTGAACGCCCGGAACATGGCCAGCCTTTTCGCATCCTCCGACGCCGTGGTCGAGGCCGTGGACGATCCGCGCACCAAGAAGCTCATCGTCGAGATCATGACGCAGGCGGGCCGACTCGTGGTCGGCGCATCGGGGCTCGGCGGGTTCGGCCGCGCCGGGAGCATGACTGTCCGGACCGTACGACCGGGCCTCGTCATTGTCGGAGACCACGTGACGCCCTGCGACATCCCGAATCCGCCCATGTCTCCCTGTGTGGGCATGGCCGCAGCCATGCAGGCCGACGTGATTCTGAACCATTTTCACACCATATATAAGGAAAAGGCATGAACGGACGCACCCTTGTGACCCGGCTGATGCGCGAAGGCGGCCTGTACGGGCTGACCGCTGAAAAATTCTCCCTCGGACGGCGCAACGCGGACGTGGTCCGGGCCATGCTGGACGGCGGGATACGCATCATCCAATACCGCGAAAAGACGAAAAAGATGGGACTGAAATACGAGGAGTGCCTCCAGCTGCGAGCCATGACCCGCGAGGCGGACGCGGCCTTCATCGTCAACGACGACATCGATCTGGCCCTGCTGACGGGAGCCGACGGCGTACACGTGGGCCAGGAAGACCTGCCGATCGAGGCCGTGCGCGCCTTGGTGGGTGAAAACATGGCCATCGGCCTCTCGACCCATTCCCCGGAGCAGGCCCGTGCGGCAGTATCCCTCGGCGCGGATTACATAGGTGTCGGGCCGATCTTCACGACTCGGACCAAGGAGGATGTCTGCGCACCCGTGGGCTTTGAATATCTGGACTTCGTCGTGCGCAATATCGATCTGCCTTTTGTCGCCATCGGCGGGATCAAGGAGCACAACCTGAAGGCGGTGGCCGATCACGGCGCCCGGTGCATGGCCCTGGTCACCGAGATAACCGCCGCCGAGGACATCCGGAGCAAGATCGCCGCGCTGACGAACATTCTCTGCCCCTGACGCCGCGCAGAAAAAAAGGACGCAACGGCGATACAGTCCCAAGCATTCCGGCGACGGCAAACGATTCACGTATGACGGGCTTTCTTTCTTGATATCGGTTCCGTGTTGAGCGTAAGAAATAACCGCACCGTCCGTACCCCCAATCGTCCTCGCACAAGGAGCAACGTATGGAGACTGGTTCGTCATCCGCCCACCGCTGGCGTTTTTTCCGCCTCGGCGGTTTTGATCAGGTTCGACTCGACACGGCCGAGGATCTTCTTCATCTTGGCGAATTGGATCAGAAGCTGTGGGCGGCCCTGAGCTGCCCGGTGAACGGGCTTGAGTTCGACCCGCGCACCCTGGCCATGCTCGACACCGACGGCGACGGCCGGGTCAGGGTGCCCGAAATCCTGGCCGCCGTGAACTGGGTCTGCACGGTACTGCGCGATCTGCGCCCCCTCATGGCCGGAAGCTCCTCTTTGCCGCTCGCGGCCATAGACTCCTCCATCCCTGAAGGTCAGCGACTTCTGGCCTCAGCCAGACAGATCCAAAATTTTCTGGGTCAGGAAGGGGCCGAGGCCATCACCATAGAGCACGTGGCCGGAACGGAAGCCCTGCTGCATGAATCCCCATTCAACGGGGACGGAGTGATCACGCCCATTTCAGCCCGCGACCAGGGCACGCAGGCGCTCATCGAGGAGATCATGGCCTGCGTGGGCAGCGTGCTGGATCGCGGCGGAGCGCCAGGCATCGGCGCGGAGCAGGTCGAGGCTTTCTACCAGGCCGCCGCCCTGTACGTGGAGTGGCAGCGCGAGGCACAGGAAAATGCCGGGAGCATCCTGCCCTTCGGAGAAAACACCACGGCGGCGCGGGACATCGTTAATTCCTTGCAACCCAAGCTGGACGACTATTTCACCCGCTGCAACCTGGCCGCTTACGACCCCAAGGCCGAAGAAGCCCTGAACCCGGCCCTGACCGCCTACGAGGCCATCTCACCCCATGAACTGCGTCTGGATGCGGATCTTGTGCACTTCCCCGTGGCGCGAATCGAGGCAAATCGCCCCCTGCCCCTTGAGACGGGCGTCAATCCCGCCTGGGCGCAAGCCCTGGCGACATTCAAAACCCTGGTGGCCGTTCCGCTTTTCGGGGACGTGGAGAGCTTGGAGCAGTCCCGGTGGGAGCTGGTCAAATCCACCCTCAAGCCCCACGAGGACTGGCTCGCCGCCAAGGCAGGCGCCGAGGTGGAAAGCCTTGGAGCCGTTCGCCTCCAGGAACTGCTCGATGGCGTCAGCCGCCAGGAACTGGAAAAGATCATCACCGAGGATTTGAGCCTGGCCGAACAGGTGGAGAGTTTCGAGGGCGTGACGCGGCTTGTGCACTTCACCCGCGATCTTCTGGTCCTGCTCAACAATTTCGTGGCCTTTCGCGATTTCTACGCCCAGGACCGCAAGGCCGTTTTCCAGGCCGGCACCCTGTATCTGGACGGCCGGGCCTGCGAGCTCTGCGTGCGCGTGGCAAATCCCGACACGCACGCCACCCTGGCCCCCCTGAGCCAGACCTATCTCACCTATTGCCGCTGCACGCGGCGGGGCAGCACGGAACAGATGCATATCGCGGCGGCCTTCACCGGCGGCGATTCCGACAACCTCATGGTCGGCCGCAACGGCATCTTCTATGACCGCGCCGGAAATGACTGGGACGCGACCATCGTCAAAATCGTGGAACACCCCATCAGCGTGCGTCAGGCCTTTCTTTCGCCCTACAAACGCATCGGGCGCATGATCGGAGAACAGATCGCGAAATTCGCAGCGGCCAAGGACAGCGCCGTGAACACGGCCGCCGGGTCGAAACTGTCGGGCATGGCTCCGGGCGCGGACCCCGCCAAGCCGCCGACGCCTTTCGACGTGGGCAAGTTCGCCGGCATCTTCGCGGCCATCGGCCTTGCCCTTGGCGCTCTTGGAACGGCCATGGCCTCGGTCATGAGCGGATTTCTGACCCTGTCCGTCTGGCAGATGCCGCTGGTTATAGGCGGCCTCGTGCTCATGATCTCGGGCCCGTCCATGCTCATCGCCTACCTGAAACTCCGCCAGCGCAATCTGGCTCCCATTCTCGATGCAGGCGGCTGGGCCGTGAACACCAAGGCCCGCATCAACATCCCCTTCGGAGCCACGCTGACCACTCTCGCCGAGCTGCCCGCAGGCTCCAAACGTTCCACGGTGGACCCCTTTGCGGACAAAAAGACGCCCTGGAAAAAATGGGCCGTGCTGCTGGCTCTTTTCATGGCTCTCGGGATGGCCTGGGACAAGGGCTACATCCAGCAGATGTTTGCCAGCGTGCGCCCGCTCTTCTCAAGCGGGCAGACCAATGCCACCACCGAGGCACCGGCTCCGGCCGACGCGCCCGCTGCCACTGCCCCGGAGAGTCAGGCCGAACCGGCCAAAAAGCAATAACCCACGCCGGGCCACAGGTCCGGCGCACAGGAATCTCCACATGTTCAAACGCGTGCAATCACCCGAGGAACAGCTTCGGGTGATGATGATCCGGGCCATAGTGTTCATGGAAGAGCAAGGCATTGCCTATGCGGATGAAATGGACATGCATGACGCCACGGCCCTGCACATTCTTGGCGAAATAGATGGCGAGCCCGTGGCCTGCGGCCGGATTCGCTACCAGGGCGACCGGGCCTTCCTGCAACGTCTGGCCGTGCGCCGCGCGTGGCGTGGCCAGAGGCTCGGCAGCGCGCTTCTTGCTTTCATGCTCAAAGAATGTCGCAAGGACGGATTCGGTCGATTCGACCTTCACGCCCAGACCCGGGCGGTAGGATTCTACCGCAGGCACGGCTTCACAACCTGCGGGGAAGAGTTCGAGGAGGCGGGCATACCGCATGTGCACATGTGGCTGCGCGACACGACGCCGGAATGATCACGGCTCCCACGTGCAAAGCCGTAAGGGGTGCGCTTGGGGCTTTGATCAGCTAAAGGACAACGTGCACAGATACTTCTTGAACTTCTGCCCTTCCTCGTGCCCGGGATTGATGTTCAGGCACTTCTCCAAGGCATTCTCCGCCTCGCCGATCCTGCCGCCCTGCACAAAGGCCCTGGCCAGGTTGAAATAGAGGTTTTCGTCCGTGGCGCAGACCTCTATGGCCCGGGAATAATATCGACAAGCCTGATCCAGCATGTCCTGCTTGCGCAGTTCGATCCCGAACTGATTGAAGAGGTGTTTGAACTCCGCCGAGGCAAAGCCATCAAGGGCGATGAGCTGCTCGAAAACCGTGGCGGCCTTGTCGTGCTGATTGTATTGCAGATAGGTAAGCCCCAGGCCGAACAGGGCGCGGACGTTCTTTTCATCCAGCCCCAAGGCATTGTTGTATTCCATGGCCGCCGAATAGGGCTCCCCGTTTTTCCTGTGCCGATCGCCCTTGGCCACGGCCTTGGCTATTTTCTGGATGACGGGTTTGACCTGCTTCAGGAACATGTCCACCTCGGGCTGATACTGGGTGATCAACTCCAGCATGGTCACTTCCAGGGCGGGTCCCGAGGGCGCCCAATGTGCGTTGAGGGACTGCAGGGCCAAGAGTTCGTCATCGATCTGCTTGGCGTAGTAGTAGAGGGTGCTGTCTTCCTTCTTGGCTGTGGTTCCCGTGCCGATGGCGACCGTGGTCCGTTTCGAACAGACGCACTCGAGCCCCAGGTCCGTGGCCATGCAATATTTGGAAACATCGGCGATGGTGTAGTCTTCAGCCACGATATTCTCTTTTTCCTGCAATTTCTCGGGCATCTAGAACCAGCGCACCATCTGTTCGAGAGGTCTGCGCGTCTTGCGCTTGGGCGGCTTGGCCCGATAGCCGAAAGCGAGCATGTAGGCCACTCCGTACTCGTTCAGATCCACGCCGAAATCCTCAGCCAGCACCTCGTCCACCTTGTCCTGCGCGTAGCCTTCGATGGGGCAGGAATCGATGCCGACCAAAGCCGCCGCAGTCATCATGTTGGCCTGCGCGATGTAGCACTGCTTGCAGGCCCAGTCGAACATGGCCCGGTCGCTGTCCAGGAGGCGAAAATCCGACTGCTGGAAAGTGGCGTAGTATTCCGTGCGAGCGGTGATGCGGTCTTCGGGCAATTCCTGAATCTGGCGCATGAAATCCGCGATGCCGACGCTGTCGAACTTGAGCAGGGGCGCCTTCATGGCCAGGCAGACCATAAAATGACTCGCCGTGGGGATCTGAAGCTTGCCGCCCCAGGTGTGCGGCAGGAGTTTTCTGCGGAAATTCATGTCCTGAACAACCAGAAACTGCCACGGCTCAAATCCGAAGGAGCTTGGGGACAAACGCGCGGTTTCAAGAATGAACAGGAAATCCTCATCGGAAATCTGGATCTTTGGATCGAACTCCTTGCAGGCATGACGGAACATGAAGGCGTCCAGAATGATCTGCTTGTCCATATGACAGCTCCTTGCAAAGGGATTGACGGACATCCGGGGCCCATCGTGGCAGGACAATCACATCACTACGCAGGCTTTTGTCTAAGTTCAAGAATGGGAAATGCCTTCCCCGCCATTTCATGGAATCAGGGCCGCGCGGACGGTCTGGGACAGAAGTTTTCAACCTACCGGAATCAAAGTCATCAAGAGAAAAAAAAGCAAGTGATCCAAAAACAAAACCCCTTCAATCGTGCCACAAACACAAAAAAGGTAGCACATCGGCATTCAAATCAGCGCTCGTGATGCGTAGACCCTTTTATATCTAAAATTGTGATACTATATCATTTTTTTCATACTACGTATTGACCTCGAATACATAGCCATGTAACGGGAAAGAAAAGGAAATATTCAACGAACATCCTTGCTGATTGTGGACACCACGGGTCAACAACACGAATTCGACGAACATCCTACCCAATTGTGGACATGACAGGTCGGCAACAATTGTCGCCTGTCTTTTATTCATACACTGATGGAGGTGTGTTATGAAGGTTTCTGTAGGTTTAGGCAAACCCGGGGCCGAAGAGCGATTGGAAAAAAGTGGGGTCTCACGCCGAGATTTCATGAAGTTCTGTACCACAATCGCAGCGGTCATGGGTATGGAGGCGTCGTTCGCCAACAAAATCGCCCTGGCGCTGACGTCCCCCAAACGTCCTTCTGTGGTCTGGCTGCATAACGCGGAATGCACAGGCTGCTCTGAATCCATTCTCCGCGCTGTTCGTCCCTTTATCGACGACCTGATTCTGGACACAATCAGCCTCGACTACCATGAAACCATCATGGCAGCCGCCGGCCACAAGGCTGAAGAAGCCCTGCATGCGGCCGTAAGCTCCCCCAACGGTTTTCTCTGCGTTGTTGAAGGTGCCATCCCGACCAAGGACAACGGCATCTACGGCATGGTCGGCGGGCGCACCATGCTTGAAATCAACTCCGAAATCCTGCCCAAGGCAATCGCCGTGATTTCCTACGGCACCTGCGCCACCTACGGCGGCGTTCAGGCAGCAAGCCCCAACCCGACTGACGCCAAGGGCATCAACGACGCACTCAAGCATCTGGGCGTCAACGCAGTCAACATCCCCGGCTGTCCCCCCAACCCGTACAATCTGGTTGGAACCATCGTTCATCTCCTGACCCACAGTCTGGCCATCCCGGAAATGGATTCCATAAACCGGCCGATCATGTTCTTCGGCGAAACCGTGCACGAACAGTGCGAACGCCTGCCCCATTACGAAGCCGGCGAATTCGCACCCTCCTTTGATTCGGAAGAGGCCCGCAAAGGCTGGTGTCTGTACCAGCTCGGATGCAAAGGCCCCATGACCTACAACAACTGCCCCAAGGTCAAGTTCAACCAGACGAACTGGCCAGTTCAGGCCGGACATCCCTGTATCGGCTGCAGTGAACCCGATTTCTGGGACTCCGCTTCCCCCTTCTACGAAGAAGCATAAGAAGGCTGTTGCTCAAGGCTCAACATTTACTGAAATCAGAGGAGAGTACATATGTCCGGTTGCAAACCCAACCAAGCTCCGGGTGTTATAGCCACCCCAATGGATACAACCTTCAAGGGACCCATCATCGTGGACCCCGTGACCCGCATCGAAGGTCACCTCAAAATCGAAGTTGAAGTGGATCAGGGCAAGGTCACCAACGTCTGGTCAAGCTCACAGCTTTTCCGTGGACTGGAACTGATATTGAAAGGCCGCGACCCCCGCGATGCGCAGCATTTCACTCAGCGCTCCTGCGGTGTCTGCACCTATACGCATGCCTTGGCCTCCACCCGTTGCGTGGACAATGCCGTCGGCGTGGACAAGAACCTGCCCGACAACGCGCGCCTTATCCGCAACCTGGTGCTGGCAGCCCAGTTTCTGCATGACCACATCGTGCATTTCTATCATCTGCACGCCCTGGACTGGGTGGATGTCACCGGCGCGCTGACCGCCGACCCCAAAAAGGCCGCATCCATCGCCAACTCCATCTCGTCCCGCGTGACCAAGGCCGAAGATCTCAAAGCCGTACAGGACAAGGTCAAGGGCCTGGTCGATTCCGGCCAGCTCGGCATCTTCACCAACGCCTATTTCCTGGGCGGCCACAAGGCCTACTACCTGCCCGCGGAAGTCAACCTTATCGCCACCGCGCACTACCTTGAGGCTCTGCACCTGCAGGTCAAGGCTGCCCGTGCCATGGCCGTTTTCGGCGCCAAGAACCCGCACACGCAGTTCACCGTTGTCGGCGGCGTGACCTGTTACGAAAGTCTGACCGACGAGCGCATCGCCGAATTCGTTGGCCTGTTCCAGGAAACCAAGCAGTTCATCGACGAATGCTACATCCCGGACCTGCTGGCCGTGGCGTCCTACTACAAAGATTGGGCAGGCATCGGCGGCACCACCAACTTCCTGAGCTTCGGCGAATTCCCCTCCGTCGAGAACGACATGAACAGCCGCTGGATTCCCCAGGGCGTGATCATGAACCGCAACCTCGGCGGTGTCGGCAATTTCGATCCCAAGCTGATTGAAGAACACGTCCGCCACAGCTGGTACCAGGGCGACAAGGCCCACCACCCATACACGGGCGTGACCGAACCGCAGTACACCAGCTACGAAGACCGCGACCGCTATTCCTGGATGAAGGCGCCCCGCTACAATGGCGAATCCGTTGAAACCGGCCCCCTGGCCACCGTTCTGATCGCCTACGGCAAGGGACATCCGGAAGTTAAGAAACTCGTCGATTACGTGCTGGGCTATCTTGGCGTCGGCGCTCCGGCCCTCTTCTCCACTCTTGGACGTACGGCCGCCCGCGGCATCGAGACCAAGGTCATCGCCGACAAACTCATGGACTGGGTCAACGAACTGGCCGAGAACGTGAAGAGCGGCAACAACAAGATCTATCAGGACTGGACCATGCCCGACGAGGCCGAAGGCGTGGGTTACGTCAATGCTCCACGTGGCGCGCTCAGCCATTGGATCAAGATCAAAGGCGGCAAGATCGAGAACTTCCAGCTCGTCGTACCCTCGACCTGGAACTTCGGACCGCGCTGCTCAGCCGGCAAAATGTCCGCAGTGGAAGAGGCGCTCATCGGCACGCCTATCGCCGATGCCGAACGCCCGGTGGAAATTCTGCGCACCGTGCACTCCTTTGACCCATGCATCGCCTGCGGCGTGCATGTCATTGACTCCAGGACCAACCAGGTCCGCAAATTCAAGATTCTGTAAAATAACAAGGGCCCCGATTTCGGGGCCCTTCCCGCTCTTGAATCAACCCACAAAGTTGCGTAGCATTTCTTTTTAATTCCTAAAACATGGACACGTTCATGACTGTAAAACGCATTCTCGTTCTTGGCGTGGGCAATATTCTTTTCACCGATGAAGGCATCGGTGTGCGCTGCATTGAGCAGATGCAGGAAAAATACAAATTTTCGGACAACGTCAGCCTCATGGACGGAGGCACGCTGGGCACCAAGCTGATGGGGCCGATCATCGAATCGGACTACCTGATCGTCTGCGACGCGGTTCTCTGCGACGACAAGCCCGGCTCCGTGTACCGGCTCATGGGCGACGATCTGCGCAAAAGCCTGGCCTTTCGCGATTCCATGCACCAGACCGACCTTGTCGATACCCTTGGCATGTGCGAAATTGTCGGAAACCGTCCCGAAGCCGTGGTCATCGGCATGGAGCCCTTCGACTACGATTCCATGGCCCTGGAACTTTCGCCAACGGCCGTCTCGTCCATGCCAGTGATGATCGATTCCGTTATCCGCGAAATCGAAGCCGCCGGCGGAACCTGCACCCCGAACTAAGGAGTCACCATGTGTCTGGCCATCCCCGCCAAAATTGAATCCATCGAAAACGGCGTCGCGCAGTGCCGCGTCGGCGAAGGCGAAACCTTCGTCACCGCATCTCTCATGCTCCTCGACGGAGAGGCGGCACTCGGCGATTACGTCATCATCCACGCCGGATTCGCCATCCGTAAGCTTGACCTGCTGGAGGCCCAGCAATCCCTGGCCATCCTGCGCGAACTGGCCGACGCCTACGACGAAGTGCAGCGCAAATATGAACAGGAGGAGCTTGATCGTGCCAAGGCCTGATTCGGACAAGGCACTGGGCAGTCTGGTCGGCCTTGCGGTTTGCGAAGCGCTGGCAAAATCGAACCCTTCCAGCGTATCCGAAAACGCGCCGCTGATCCCTGGCCTTTGGGGCGACGGAACGTCCATGGCCCTGAGCCTGGCCGAGAGTCTGATCGAAATCGGCGGCATCGACCAGCGCGACCAGATGGTTCGTTACACGAGCTGGTTCCGCTACGGCTACCTCTGCTCCACCGAGACCTGTGACTTCATCGACGACACCGTCAAGCAGGCCATACTGCGCTTCGAGCGCACCTGGAACCCGCTGGACGAAAGCCTGACACAGGGCGATGCTTGCCTAGCCCGAGTGGCACCGCTGGTCATGTATTTCACGGACTCCAGAGACGCCATGCTCGATGCCTGCGCCAAATCCACCGCCACCACGCATGCCTCTCCCCAGAGCGTGGACGCCTGCCGACTGCTGGCAGTCATGATCTTCGAGGCCCTGCGCGCCACGGAAAAATCGCGGATTTTGCGCCCAACGCTCCCGGAGGACATCCTCCCCGAAATCGCCCAGCTGTGCTCCGATGCCCCCCGCCGAGCCGAATCACAGGTGACTGCCTCCCTGCAGGCGGCCATGGAGGCATTCAGCGACAGCGATTCCTTTGCCGAAGGCAGCATCAAATGCCTCCCTCATGGCCCACGCGCTCTGGCCGCATACGGCCAAATTGCCGGCGCATGGTACGGCCGGGATCTCATCCCCCAAGTCTGGCGGCAAAGCCTGGAGCGCAGCAACATGCTGAAACAAATGGGAAATCAACTGATCAGCGTTTAAAAATCTTCAAAACTTGCCAAAATCGAACCGCGTCCGTAGCATGGCTCATGCTTACGGCGATTTTTCGCGTCCCCATTAGCGCCTGACATTCGGACTTGCGTGGCCCCTCTGCCCGCCATCCCACATACAAGACCTCAAACAACGAGCATTTGGTATGAAAAACCGTATCTCTTCAGCCTTCTTTTTTGTCATCCTGCTTCTTCTTGGAGCCCTTGGAGCCATGTATTACGTCAAGGCGGAATGGAATCCGCCGACTCTTTCCCTGACTCCCGAGCAGACCACGGCCAGCACCAGAACCGTGTTCACCATCACGGCAGCGGACAAGGACTCCGCGCTGCGCAGCGTGCTTGTCGTCGCCACCCAGGGCAGCAACAGCATCGAGATCATGAACAAGAACCTGCCCGCCGGGACCAGGGAACTGCGCGAAGAATTCTCTCTCCCCAAGACCGGCATCAAAAACGAAGCCCTGACCCTGACGGTCACGGTCAAGGACACCTCCTGGCACCGCCTGGGACGTGGCAACCGGGCTCAGGTCGTGCGCCAGCTGGACATCGACTCCAAGCCACCGGTCATCTCCGTTCTTTCCGGCCAGCACAACGTCAACCATGGCGGAACCGGCCTTGTGGTCTACAGCACCAACGAAGAACTGGCCTCGAGCGGCGTGAAGCTGGGCGATCACTTTTTCCCCGGCTATCCCTATCAGCCCGGAAAATACCTGTGCTTCTTCGCCCTGCCCTTCAACGCCGACCCCAAGGCCGTTACACCGATCCTGGTGGCCGGGGATCTGGCGGGCAACGAATCGACAATCGGATTCAACTTTCGGCCTCTCATCAAAAAATTCAGGCACGATGACATCAACATCTCCGACAATTTCCTGCAGTCGAAGATGGGTCAGTTCGCGGACCTCTATCCCGACGCGGCCACGCCCCTGGACATCTTCCTCAAGGTCAACTCCGAACTTCGGGCCAAGAACGTGGGTTCGCTGATTCAACTCGGCAAGGACACCGTGCCCCAGAAGCTCTGGGACGGCACCTTCATCCGCCTGCCAAACAGTGCGCCCATGGCGGCCTTCGCCGACAACCGCACCTACAAGTATGATGGCAAGGCCGTGGACAACCAGACCCATCTGGGCGTGGACCTGGCGTCCCTTGCGGCCTCTCCGGTTCCGGCCGGAAACACCGGGCGCATCATCCTGGCCGAATTCATGGGCATCTACGGCAACGTGGTCGTCATTGACCACGGGTTCGGCCTGCAATCCCTGTATTCGCACCTGAGTGAAATCCACGTACAAAAGGGAGAGACGGTCCCACGTGGGCAGACCATCGGCAAGACCGGAGCTACGGGCATGGCCGGCGGAGACCATCTGCACTTCGGAGTGCTGGTTTCCGGCGTCGAGGTACAGCCCATCGAATGGTGGGACCCGCAGTGGATCGACCACAACATCACCTCCAAGCTTCAGTGACAAAAGGCCCCGCGGGGCCTTTTTTTACGCCCGGCGCCAATGGACCGGATGACAAGACGGGCACGCCTGGACTAGTGCATTCTCGTCGGCCGCAAGAAACCTGGCCGAATCCCTGGAGCTTTTCCACCAGCACCCCAACCCCAATGAGTCCAGCCATGTCCAAATTCGCCAATGTCACCGTCCTGAAAAAGGCCAACATCTACTCAGACGGCAAGGTCACCAGCCGCACCCTTGTTTTCCCCGATGGTTCAAAGAAAACTCTCGGGATAATGCTCCCCGGCGAATACGAATTCGGGACTGCCGAAAAGGAACTGATGGAAATCCAGTCGGGTGATCTGGACGTCCTCTTGCCGGGCGCAAGCGACTGGCAGACATTCAGCGCCGGCACGGCCTTCGAGGTCCCGGCCAACGCAAAATTCTCCCTCAAGGTCCGCGTCGTCACCGACTACTGCTGCTCCTACATCAAATGAAACCGGGCAGGCGTTTGATCGAGGCGGGTCACGGCATGAAACTCACCGTCCTGGTTGACAACAGCACCCTGATCGACCGCTATTACGAAGGGGAGCCGGGCCTGTCCCTGCTGATCGAGGAGGACGGCCTCAAAATCCTGTTCGACTGCGGTTATTCGGATCTGTTCTTGAAAAACGCCTGGAAAATGGGCCTTTCCCTGGACGACCTGGATTTCGTGCTGCTTTCACACGGGCACATGGACCACACCTGGGGACTTGAGGCCCTGACCCGGCGCCTCTGCGAACTGCGTCTTGAAGGACGGCCATGCAAACGCCCGGCGCTGGTCGCCCATCCCGAGGCCTTTACCAGCATCGCCCTGGACCAGTGTCCTGAGATCGGACCGCTTCTGGAACCCGAAAAGCTGGCCAGGCATTACGACATGAGGCTCGGCAAGGCAGCGCAAAAGATAAGCGAGCGACTTCTTTTTCTGGGAGAGATTCCGCGCCGGATCGGATTCGAGCAGACTGAAGGCATCGGTTTTAAAGAGGGGCAAGACACGCCGGACCGCATCATGGACGATTCGGCCCTGGTCTACCGGGGAAGCGAGGGTCTGGTCATCATCACGGGCTGTTCCCACGCGGGCATCTGCAACATCGTGGCCCAGGCCATGGACCTGACCGGCGAATCCCGCATCGCGGACATCATCGGAGGGCTGCACCTGCTCTCCCCGTCACGGGAGCGTCTGGAAGGGACGGTGGAATACCTGCGCCGGATCGGACCCGAAACCTTAAGCCCGTGCCATTGTACGGATTTGAACTCGAAGATCGCGCTGGCGGCGGTGACGCCACTGCGAGAAGTCGGGGTGGGGCTTGAAGTCTCCTATCTCTGAAAAAAGGACGCTCTTACCTGAGTGAAAGCGTCCTTGAGAAAACCGTCTATGCCCACTCCTCCTCAAAGCGCTCGGGCCCGGCGATCTTGTACCCCTTGTCGGTCAGCACACGCTGCAGGGCTTCGGTGTCGTCGCCGCGCACGCGGAAGACCAGCAAACGCTGGTTGCCGCGAAAAAAGGTCGACGTGGACAGGATGTTCACACCCAGGTCGAAAAAGAGCCTGCTGATCTCGGCCATGAGGCCCTTGCGATCCTCGGCCTCGATGACGATGCGCACACCGCCCAGCTCCAGTCCCATTTCCTCCACCAGCACGGCCAGCATGGAACCCCGGCTGATGTACCCCTTGAGCCGGTTTTTCCTGTCGACCACGGCCAGCCCGGCCAGATCCTGGTCGAACATGATCTTGGCCGCGACCTCGATTTCCGTTTCCGGGGTCACGGTAGGCATTGAACTACGCACCAACTCCTTTACCGTCATCCTGGACAGGAGATAATTGATTTCATGCTTACTGAATGTTGTTGCTCCGGATGGCAATGCAGCACGGATATCTTCCTTGGCCACATATCCTTTAAGCTTTCCATCCTCGACAACAAGCAAAATCCAAAGTCTATTCTCCTCCATCATTCGATCCGCTTTAATAATCAGCGTATCCGAAGTGATGGTGGGGACATGTCTGTCCATGGCAAGGCCTACATACATGATATACTCCTTCAGTCGTTCGGGTGAATCCCTTTACGCAAAGTGCAGTGACAGCCTCCATCCTTTTTGCTATATCCTTGGTTCCATTACCGGAAATAACAGGCAGAAAAAAACGGATCCATTTGAAAACCATGAAGCGTGCAGTTCTTCTTATTCTTGCTCTATGCTTCCTGACAAGCATAACCAAGCCGGGATTTTCAGAAAAACCGCTGCGACTTTTCTTTGAAAAAAATATCCACGTCGACCGCAAGCCCGGAGACGAACATATCGTCAAGCAAGGCGAATGGCTCTACAAGATATTGGAATCAAAAGGCTATTCCGCTTCGCAGATCCAGCGTGCCCTGCCCGTCATCCAGACTTTGAACCCCCATATCCCGGACATCAACCGGCTGATGCCGGGTCAGGTCATCCAGATTCCTGAAGTATCCTCCGCCGCCGACGCCGGGATCAAGCGGCCCCGGGCATCGGTTCCCCCGGGAGCATATGAAAAGAAGCCCTACGTAATACGCCAGGGCGATACGTTGATCCAGATTCTCAAGGCGCAGGGGATATCAAACAAGCTGATCTACAGCCGATACCTCGACCTGTTCCTCGAACTCAACCCCGAGGTCCCCAACAGCAACACCTTGCGCGTCGGACAGGAAGTCATCCTGCCCGTCACAGCCAATGGCGAAACAGCTCCGGCTCCCGCCCCTGCTCCGACTCCCGCTCCCGCTCCGCCTGCACCAAAGGCCGCAAAACCAGCGCAAACCGTCGTGACTCAAGTCATCGAGGCAGGCCAGGCCCCGGCGGTCCAAAGTCGCCCGGTTCAGCCCCAGCCCCGGCCGGTACTGTCTGCGCCACTGGTGCCGCAGCCTCCGCAAAAACCCCAGGCAGAGCCGCCGCAAGCCGTGACGCCATCATCGGGCAGCTCGGACGGCACCGGGCAATCCGATGCGTCAAACGCCACGGCCACAAAGAAAACGGAGCGCTCACCCATAACCGGTCTGCCTTTTGTCAAAACGATGCTGGAACAGATGCGTTTCAAATTCGTGCCCGGTGACGAAAGCATGTTTCCCCTGCCCGGTTCGGAATGGCTGGTCGTCAAGCTGTCTGAAACTCCGCTGCTGGAGGCTCCCTGGGGAGGCAAGATCCTCTTCTGCCCCGTGCCGAAAAACGCCGCTTGGATCGCGAACGCCAACAAACTGGGCATGAAGGTCTGCACCATCTCGCCCCGCTGGAGCCTGCAGGACGTGCTGGAAAAACTGGCATCCTCCTTTCCGAAACATTTTCGGCTCTGGGGAGCGGGCAGGGATCTGGTGCTTTCCCGCAACGGCGTCGGCGTGACCCTGATGTCGCCGCAAATCGCCATCATGGAGCGCGGCGGACAAAAGCGCATCCACATGATCTGGTCCAGGCAGACCAAAGACTCCCCGTCTTTGCCCCAGGGACTGCACGAAGTACTCGATGCGGCCCAGGTAAAACTCATCGAACTGGACGAGTTCAACGAACTTTCGCGACTGCCGTCCCGCCCACGCGACTCCATCTATGTTCCCGTGGCCACGCACCTTGAGATTATCCGAGCCATGAACCCGAGCAATCCCGAGGAGACCTTCGGGCGGACCATGCCCGATTCGCTCGGGACCCTGCTGCAACTGTTGCGCGACAAGGACCTGCTGCGCCAGGGCATGATCCAGGCCTCCTGGCATGAGGGAGCGCAAAACCGCATCGCGGTGCAGGTTCCGGCGTGGACGGTTTCGGGTGGGACAAGCAAAATCGCCATACTGGACCGGCGCTTTTCGGATCCGTTCCTTGTCTCCGTGCTCTCTCATGAAGGTTACACCTGCTTTGTTCTCCCCGATTGAACCCCAAGGACTACCCCATGCCTCACGACTTTCGTGTTTACGGCCATCTGGCCGGACTGAATGATAATGAATTGAAAACTTGCCTGGAACATTTGTCAGGCTACGAGTGCGAGGTCAGCGATCACGTCCTCGATTTCGTACACGAGGGAGTCTTCATCGACGTGGACAGCGACCTTGACGGTCTATTGCGCCTCGTCAGCCCGGACGTGCGCGGCATCATCGACATCATCAACCACCAGGACTGGGAGATGTACCGCTGTACTCTCTCGGGAGGGACCCTGACCCGATCCCGCATTGCTCTGGACAACGCCTTGGACACGGCTTACGCATCGGAGCGCCGTTCATAAGCTCTTCGCCGACTGGTGAAAAATTTCAAATGTCCTGGCCGTTCAAACATGGCGAGATGCGAGGAACAAGAAAAATCCGAAGCCGAAGCGCATTCTTGAATGCGTCAGGATCTGGCTTTTCCGCAGTGACGAAGCAGATCCCCGTCTTTAAACTGCCTGCTAGGGAGTCAACATGCACGAACTGTCCATTGCCGAGAGCCTGATCAAGATCATCGGCGAAGAAATGGCCAAACACGGCCTGACCAAACTGCACTCGTTCAAGATCGTCTATGGCCAAATCTCGGCCATTGTGCCCGAAGCCCTCGAGACCTCCTTTGAAATCCTGACCATCGACACCCCGTTTGCAGGCGCAAAGATGGAGACCGAGGTCAAACCCATGGTCGTGCGCTGCCGTCAATGCGGCCACGAATTCAGCCCCAGCCTGGAGGAACGTGTCATCATGCCCTGTCCGCAGTGCACGACGGAACTGGGACACAAAATCATCTCCGGCCGTGAACTCTACATAGATAACATCGAAGCCGAATAACGTGGAGGAAAGCATGAAAGTCGATGTGGTACGCAATATTCTGGAAGCCAATGACGCGGTCGCGGCCGACCTGAACGCAGCGCTCAGCGCTCGCGGCATCCTGACCCTCAACCTGATGAGTTCGCCGGGCTCGGGCAAGACCTCCCTTCTGGAGCGGACGCTCACCGACCTGAAGGACGAGTTCAACATGGCCGTCATCGAAGGCGACTGCCAGACCGAGAACGACGCCCGCCGCGTTGCCGCCACAGGTGCCCGCGCCGTGCAGATCAACACCGCCGGCGGCTGCCACCTCGACAGCTCCATGGTCCGCGACGCCACCGAAAAGCTCGGCGTGGACGGCGTCGACATCCTTGTCGTCGAAAACGTGGGCAACCTGGTCTGCCCCGCGGAATTCAGCGTCGGCGAAGACTTCAAGGTCACCATCCTGAGCGTGACCGAAGGCGACGACAAGCCTGAAAAATATCCTTTCATCTTCGCCGAATCCAAGGTCATGATCCTGAACAAGATCGACCTGCTGCCCTACGTCAACTTCGACGTGAACCGCGCCAGCGGCTTTGCACGCTCCATCAACAAGGACATCGAGATCTTCGCCCTCTCCGCCACCACCGGCGAAGGCATGGACGCCTGGTACGACTGGCTGCGCCGCGAACGGGCCAAGAAGAAAAAGTAATTTTCGGCAATGACGGCAAAACGCCCGCCTCGGAAACGATGGCGGGCGTCATTTTTTGTGGATTCCCTGAAACGGGCCATGGATTCCCGCCTTCGCGGGAATGACGAACGTGTGCGCCGTAAGCGCTCACAGGTCCGCATCTATCCATAAATTTTTCATGTGAGATAATGGGCCTCCAATTCAAGGAGGTCTTCATGAAAACTCAGTTTGCACAGAATCGCGCGGCTCGCTGGATGGCGCATGTCCAGCAATGGCGGGAGAGTGGCCTCGGTAAGACCCGATACTGCCGCGAAAATGGTTTGGCTTTGAGCACGTTCCGATACTGGATAACAAAGTCCCGACCATCTTCTGGCGGCGAATCCGCCGCAATTCCCGCTCTTGTGGCGCTGCCGTTTACGTTCGCCTCGAAAGCCCCGTCTATTGGCCTCAT